>CADCUA010000395.1 GCA_902805755.1 uncultured Lysobacter sp. | reverse complement strand
CTGGGGCTGCTTCGTGGGTCCGTTGGTAATCTGGCTGATGAAGAAGGACACGATGCCGCTGGTGGATGACCAGGGCAAGGAAGCGCTGAACTTCAACATCACCGTCGCGGGGATTGGCCTTGCCCTGCTCGCGCTGGGCGTGGTCACGCTCGGCATCGGCATGATCATCGCGATCCCGGTCGGGATCATCGTTGGCCTGGCGTGGCTCGTATTCACGATCATTGCCGGCATCAAGGCGAACGAGGGTGTGGCGTATCGCTATCCGTTCGCGCTGCGGCTGATCAAGTAACGCGCCGCGCCTAGCATGGTGGGACGCCCGGCCTGCCGGCGTCCCGATTCAACTGCGCCGCTTCACGGCAAACTCGCCCAACTGCGCCAGCACCTGCGCATGCGGGCCGAACGCGGCCAGCGCGGCGTGCATTTCGCCTGCAAGCTCGTCCAGCCGAGCGCGCGAGCCCTCCAGGCCGAGCAGTGCAGGGAACGTGGCCTTCGCCTGGGCCGCGTCCTTGCCCGCGGTCTTGCCCAGCGTCGCACTGTCGCTCTCGACATCTAGGATGTCGTCGCGCACCTGGAATGCCAGGCCAAGCGCCGCGGCGAAGCGATCGAGGCGTGCGAGCGCGGACTCATCCGCACCGCCGACGAGCGCGCCCATTCGCACCGCCGTGCGGATCAACGCGCCGGTCTTCATCGCATGCAGTCGTTCGAGTTGGATGATGGCGAGTGATGTGGATGCGCCGGTGGCTGCGAGGTCAAGCGCCTGCCCGCCACACATGCCCGCCGCGCCGGACGCCGCGCCGAGCGCCTGCACCAGCCTGATTGCCACGGCCGGTGGCAACGGCGCGCTGGCAAGCGTTTCGAACGCCAGCGTCTGCAAGGCATCACCCGCGAGCACTGCTGTGGCTTCGTCGAACTCGACGTGCACGGTCGGCTGGCCGCGGCGCAACGCGTCATCGTCCATCGATGGCAGGTCGTCGTGCACCAGTGAATACGCATGAACGAGCTCGACCGCGACGGCAGGTGCGTCCAGCAACGCGGGCTCCGCATCGAACAGCGCACCCGTTGCATGCACGAGCAGCGGGCGCATGCGTTTGCCGCCCAGCAGCACGGCGTGGCGCATGGCCGCATGCAGCCGTTCGGGAGACGTTTGTGGATCGGGCAGCACCGCTGCCAGCGCGGCGTCGATGCGCGCGCGCCAGGCATCCAGACGCGCGTCAGGCATCGGGCGCGGCCGTTCCCGTGGGCGGGAACGCCACAGCGGTCGACGGATCCTGCGGGTCCGTCAGCATGCGCACGCGCAACTCCGCCTGTTCCAGCGCGGTCTGGCAATGGCGGTAGAGGCCCACGCCGCGCTCGTACGCAGCGAGCGACTCCTCCAGACTCATGTCGCCGTGCTCCATGCGGTCCACCAGTTGCTCCAGCGCTTCGAGCGACTGTTCGAAATCGCTGACCGACGAGGCGGGAGCGGGCGTTTCGGGCGTCATTTTTCGTGGCATCCGGCGAGTGTGATCGGGGTCGCGCGGAGGGTCAACGTCGACGCGGCGCATCGATACAGGTGGACGTCGAATGCCAGCGCAGACGTGCGCCATGGTCGCGCAACCACGCGTCAAACCCGTGCGAAACCACGAGGTCGCCCGCGGCGAGCAGTTCGCCCTCGCAGGTCGACAGCAGCGGCAGGCGTTCGCGCTCCCATGGCGGAACATGCAGGTCCTGCAATACATGCTTGAGCGCGTGCGAATGCAGCCGGCCGTGCAGGGTGATCCGCTCGCCGCCGCGGCGTGCGTGCACGACGCAGGGAACGTGCAGCGCAGGCGTGCCTTCCAGTTGCAATACACCACCGCCCGGCACGGCGAGCGGCGCGTCACCTTGCCACGCTGTCTCCCATGACGCGGGCAATGGTTTGCACGCACGCCCGACATGCAGCAGGTCGCGCCAGGCGCGCATGGTCACGCCAGCCCACGACAGCTGCGGCTGCGCGTCGCGTCGTCCATGCAGGAGCGTTGCCTCGGCGTTCTCCGCCAGATGCCCGGGCAGGGGCGGCAGGCCCAGGCTTGCGACCCAGTGCCGCAGCACGCGGGCCTGTCGCGCCACGGGCAGCGCGGCGAGCACATCGCGCCGGATGACATGTGCGTCCAGCGTCGCCGCCGAGGCCAGAAGTCGCCTGTCTTCGGCGTACAGGAGCGCTGCGTCCCGGCGGCAGAGCGACGCGGTGCCCGCCAGCGCCGCCGACGCGTGCGGCCAACGCTCGCGCAACAAAGGCAGGACGCGATGGCGCAGGAAATTGCGGTCGTAGCCGGCGTCAGCGTTGCTCGGATCTTCGATCCACTCGAGCGCGTGCTCCAGCGCATAGTCGTGCAACCGCGCGCGATTGATATCCAGCAGCGGACGGATCACGCGGCCGGCACCAAGTTCGCGTTCGGTCGGTATCGCGCCAAGCCCGTCGATGCCCGAGGCGCGCAGCGCCCGCAACAGCAGTGTTTCCGCCTGGTCGTCGAGATGGTGCGCGGTGAGCAGCGCTTCGCCCGGCTGCAGTTGCGTTTCGAACGCCGCGTATCGCGCATCGCGCAGTGCCGCCTCGACACCCGTGCCCCGGTGGACGACGCACGCGCGGGTCACGGTGAGCGGGACATTCCATCGAGAGCACCACTGCACGCAGCGCTCGGCCCACGAATCGGACTCGGCGTGCACGCCATGGTTGACGTGGATCGCACGCAGCGGCCGACGTGTCGGTGCGTGGGCCAGCAGGTGCAGAAGCACCACCGAATCCACGCCGCCGCTCAAGCCGACGCAGAGCGCTGCGTCGGGCAGCCGCGCGAGTACGTGGTCGGTCAGGGATGTTCCGGATCGCATCCGGCGATGGTGCCACGCAGCCGCGGCATGTCGTCGCCCCTGAAAGCGAACGGCCTGTGCAGCGGGGCTGCACAGGCCGTTGGATTACGCATTTGCCGGGCTTAGAACTTGTACAGCACCTTGACCGTGCCATCGACCGCGGCATCGCTCAGGTAGCCGACCGCATTCGGGTTCGCGGCGAGCTTGGCCTTCACTTCCGCGTCGCTCCCGACTTCGACCGGCGCCTTCGCCTTGCCGGTGAAGATCAGCTTGGACCAGTACGTGGTCAGTTCGGCGCCGGGCTTGCCCAGCACCGTCTTGTCGAATGCAGCGCGCGTGGCGCCGCTCTTCTGGTAGATGACCTGCGCGCTGGGGTCGCGGCCGAGGAATACGCGCTTGGCGGTGTCCGCGTCCATGGTGGCCGCCTTGCCGTTCGAAGCGGCAACGACGACCCCTGCATGCGCCTGGGTCGCAGCCACGAGGGCCAGCGCACCCAGCATCAGAAGAAACGATTTCATGTCGGTGCTCCGATCAGAACGTGAAGACGAGGCCGGCGGAGACCAGTTCGCCGTCCTGGTTTCCAGCGATTTCGCTGGTCACGGTGGTGTAGTCGGCCTTCAGTGCGACGTTGGTGCCGAAGTCCCAGCGCACGCCCATGCTCTTGAAGGTTTCATCGAGCTGCTGGCTGGTGGCCCCGGCAGCGACCGGCAGGAACAGCGGGCTGCGCGTCGGGATGCCCGCGAGCACCGACAGGTCGGCGCCGGCGCTCTGGCGGCCGTAGGTCACGTGCGGCATCACATTGCCGAAGCGGCGGCCGACGGTCGCGTACCAGTCGGTGCGGTCGATGTTCGCGAGTACCGAGTCTTCGACTTCGATTTCGGAGTATTCGCCCACGACCAGCCAGTTGGCCTTGTCGACCTTGAAGCCCAGGCTTTTGAACGTGCCGGGATCATTGTTGTAGTCCAGCCGGTCCGCAAGCGCGGTCTGGCGGAAGGTGCGCAGCGCGTTGGTTACCTGGTCCAGCGGGCTGCCGGCGATGGTCACCTTCGCGGTGAGGTACGCGGCGCGCAGCGAGAGCCACTCGTCGTACTCCACGTCCCAGGACAGGCCGCGCAGGTGGTCCAGGCTGCCCTGGAACTTGTTGCGGCCGATGGCCGCGTCGCCTTCGAAGCGGCCGTACAGGAACTGCGCCTGCGAGAACCACTTGCCGAAGTAGGTGTTGTGCGAAAGGCTGACGCCGTCGGCGTTCGACCAGGGCTGGTTGTACATGGCCACCGGCGGACGGATCCACGGATAGGCATAGCCCACATCGAGGAAGTCGGAGTAGCGGTAGAACGGAATGCGCTGGCGGCCGATCTTGGTCGAGAAGCCCTTGCCGAGCTGGACGTTCGCATAGGCCCACGCCAGTTCGGGTTTGAACTCGTCCTTGCCTTCGGCCAGGATCTGCGCCGTCGCGGTGACGCGCTCGTTGAGGTCGGCATCGATCTGCACGGCAAACAGCGATTCCTGCTCGAAGTCCACCGTGTCCGTATAGACGCGGTCGGAGAAGCGGTCATTCGGGTTGAGCGTACTGCCGGCAACGATCTGGCCGAAACCGCTGAGGCGTACCTCGGCACGGGCGGCGGTCGCGCCGAAGCTCAGCGCCGCGGCGAGCGCGACGGCAAGGGAATTCTTCACAGAAGGCTCCAAACATATGTGGGGGAGCCGCGCGTACCCGTTCGTACGTCCACGCATCGGCGTAGTGCAGTTGACGACCGGTCATGACGTAACTTTAACGACCGGTGGTGTAGGGCCGTTCAGCCCAATGAACCGTTGGCGACGCGCGGGTTCAAGGAACCGCGCCGCGAGCCGATATCGCGGCCACTGTGGGCCGTATTGCGCCTGCCGGTCTTTGCAGGTCCCTCATGATTGCTGCCATTCGCCAATTCCCCCAGACGCTGCTCGCGCGCGCGGTTCGGCCGCTGCGCCAGGTCTCCATCCGCGCCAAGGTCATGCTGGTTCCCGGCGCCGCGCTGCTGGGCTTCGTGATCTACGCGGTCTTCAGCGTGATGCTCGCCCGCTCGAATGCCGCAACGCTCGAGCAGTTCTCCAGCCGAACGCTGCCCGTGCTGAGCGGCCTTGCGGACGCTCGCGTCGAGCAGGTGGAAGTGCGCGCACTGTTTACGCAGGCGCTGGGCGACAGCGACGAGTTCCTCGTCGAGGACGCACTCGAGAAGAGTGGACACGTGAAGAGCGGCCTGGCAGCGCTGCAGAAGGCGAACCCTGAGCTCAAGGGCAGCCTCGATCCGGTAGCCGCGAAATGGGATACGTACGTCAGGCTGGCTAACGACACCGTCACCGCGCAGATCAATGGCGAGATCGAGATCACCCAGCTGCAGGAAAAAGCGAAGGCGATCCAGGTTGCCTACGACGCGTTCAGCAGCAGCCTTGCCCAGCTCGACCGACAGCAGCAGCAGGCGTTCACCGGTGCGTTGACGGCGGCGTCGGCATCGGCGCAGCGTGCGGCGATGTTCGGGATCGGGCTCGTGGTCGTGCTCGCGGTGCTCGTCATCCTCGCCTCCATTGCGGTCGACCAGGCGATCCGCGGCCCGATCGACAAACTGCGTCGCGTCATCCGCGACGTATCCGCCGGCCGTTTCTCCGTCACCGTTGAAGCCGAAGGCAAGGACGCGATCGCGCTGATGTGCCGCGACTTCTCCGCGCTGCTCGGCAACCTCAACGCCGCGATCGGCGAGACGAACGCGGTGTTGGGTGCAGTCGCACGTGGTGACTTCTCGCGACGCGTGCAGGCCGAGTTGCCGGGAGACCTCGCCACGCTCAAGCAGGGTGTGAACGCAGGTGCCGACTCGGTGGCGCGCACGATGAGTGCGCTGGACGAGGTGATGGACGCGATCGGCCGCGGCGATTTCGCGGCGCGCATGGACGAGTCCGTGCCGGGCGAATCGCGCAGCAAGGTCGACGGTGCGATGAGTGGCCTGCAGCAGGCGCTCGGCGCACTGCGCACGACGATGGCGAGCGCGGCGGCCGGCGATTTCACCGGACGCATCGAGCTGGATCTTCCCGGCGAGCTGGACGACCTCAAGCGTTCGGTGAACCAGGCACTCGGCTCGCTGGACGACGCATTCACCGAGATCCACGAAACCACCGCGGCGCTCGCGTCGGGCGACCTCACGCGTCGCGCGAACGGCGAATTCGAAGGCGCGGTGGCGGACGTGACCGAAGCGCTGAACAGCGCGCTGGATCATCTGCAGGACGCACTGCGCGGCGTCGCGCTCGCGGCTGATGAGGTCGGTACCGGTGCGGGCGAAATCGCCGACGGCAACGCCAACCTGTCCGCTCGTACCGAGCGCCAGGCCGTCGCCCTGGAAAGCTCGGCGGCCAGTGTCAGCCAGCTGGTGAGCGCCGTGCAGGCATCGGCCGAGAACAGCCGACAGACACGTCAGATCACACGCTCCGCACATGAGCGCGCGCGCGACGGCGCGGTCGTTGTGCGTGGCGCGGTTGGCGCCATGGCGTCGATCACCGACGCCACGCGCCGCATCGCGGACATCATCGGCCTGATCGACTCGATCGCGTTCCAGACCAACCTGCTCTCGCTCAATGCCGCGGTGGAAGCCGCGCGTGCGGGCGAGCAGGGGCGCGGCTTCGCGGTCGTGGCGGCCGAGGTGCGTACGCTCGCGCAGCGCACCACGCAATCGGCCAAGGACATCCGCAAGCTCATCGCCACCGCTGGCGAGCGCGTTGCCGAGGGTAACCGGTTGGTGACCGAGTCGGGCGATTCGCTGGAGCAGATGGCGGGTTCGTCCGAGGAGATCGCCACGTTGTCGGCGCAGGCGTCCGACTCGATCGAGGCGCAGGCACGCAAGCTGCAGGATGTCAGCGCGGCGATCTCCCAGCTGGAAGAGAACAACCTCCAGAACAGCACGCTGGTCGAAGAGGTGGCTGCGTCCAGTGCATCGCTGAGCGAGCAGGCGGCTCGACTGCGAAGCGCGGTCGCGCGCTTCCGGCTTGACGACGACGATGCACCCGCGCCCGCCCCCGTGTCGCGTGCCGGGCTTCGCGTCGCGGCGTAACGATTTCCGGAGATGTGCAAACGGCGGCCAAGGGCCGCCGTTTGCATTTGCCTGGCAGCGCGTTTGGAGCGCTTAGGCGGTTTCGTAAGCGCCGTAGCTGCGCAGCCGACGATAACGACGCTCAAGCCGGCTATCGGCGGGCAACGCTTCCAGCGCATCGAGTTCGTTGAGCAGCACCGCCTTGAGGCGCTTGCCCATCTGGGTCGGATTGCGATGCGCGCCACCGAACGGTTCGCGCACGACCTTGTCGATCAGCCCAAGCGAATGCAGGCGGCGAGCGGTCAGTCCGAGCTGTTCGGCGGCATCCTTCGCCTTGTCGGCCGATTTC
>CADCUA010000394.1 GCA_902805755.1 uncultured Lysobacter sp. | reverse complement strand
ACCAATGGGGGGGGGTGGTTTTTGGTGTTACCCCCACGCGCCGATCGACGCTGCGCACGCGCCGTCGCAGTGCGCGCCACCGGCGGATGCACGCGATGTACAACGGACACCGTCGTCGCCCACTGCGCACCTACAGGCACAGAGCCCGACAAATGCGAGCCGTGTACCGGCAAACACGAACGCGTCTACAACGCCGCCCCGCACCTCGTCGACGCAGACGATCGCCACACTGCGCCGCCTGCTCGGCGTGCGCGAGCGCGCGCCTTACGTGCCGATGCCGCGCGGCCCGGTCGATCGCAGCCTGCCGGGTGAGGAGATTGCACCGGGTTTAAGGCTGATCGAATCACGTATCGCGTTCGCGCCGCCGGTCGTTGCGTTGCCGCTCGCATTCGCAAAACGTACGGACACGGCCGATCCGCACGCGTTGATGTTCTTCGACACCGAAACCACGGGCCTGGCCGGTGGCACCGGCACGCGCGCGTTCATGATCGGTGCGGCGGACTGGTTCGAAGGCGAGCTGCGCATCCGCCAGCTGCTGACCACGACGATGGCGGCCGAGGACGCGATGCTGCGCGAGTTCGCGTCCTGGCTCGCGCCACATACCGTGCTGGCCAGCTACAACGGCCGCAGTTACGACTCGCCGCTGTTGAAGACGCGTTATCGCCTCGCGCGGCTGCCCGATCCGCTGCATGCGCTGGACCATGTCGACCTGCTGCATCCCACGCGCCGGCGTTACCGCGGGCACTGGGAAAACTGCAGGCTCGCGACGGTCGAACGCGAATTGCTGAAGATCGTGCGCGAGGACGACCTGCCGGGTTCGCAGGCGCCGATGGCATGGCTGACCTACCTGCGCGGCGGCGGCTCGGGGCTGCTCCGGCGTGTCGCAGCGCACAACCACCAGGACGTGGTGACGCTCGCGCGGCTGCTGCTGCGGCTGGTGGAAGCCGAAGCTGAAGCGGGCTGAACAGGCGTTTACACCGCGCACACACGCGCGCTCGCAGGCTGCCAGCTCCACCGTGAGGAACCCCCGCCATGACCGACCGCGCACCGTCCGAACGCACCGAGTCCAAGCGTGAATCCCAGGGGTTGCTGGTGCCGATGATCGTGCTGCTGCTGTCGGTGGGCGCGTGCTCGACGATGCCGCCTCCGGCGGATGCGGTTGCACCCGGAACCGGCCCCAGCGCGGGCACCGGCAGCTGCAACGCCGAGCCGGTCGCCTGGGCGGTCGGGCGCGAAGCAACGGCAGAGGTGGTTGAACGCGCGCGGCGCGAGTCGGGCAGCGCCACGGTGCGTGTGATCCCGCCCGGGCAGATGGTGACGATGGATTACCGCGAGGACCGCCTGAACGTCGACACCGACGCGCGCAACGCGATCACCCGCGTGCGCTGCGGCTGAGCACACCGTTCAACACGGATCGCTCGGATAACACGGCCATGACGATCGATGACGTGGGCCACGGCGCGTGCGATGCCCAAGCGGTGCAATGGGCGATCGGCTGTGCGTTATCGGATGAAGTTCTTGAACGTGCGCGCGTGCACTCGCGCAGCGCCGCGCTGCGCGTGATCCGACCCGATGATCTGGTCACGATGGATCACCGCGAAGACCGCCTGAACCTGTATCTGGACGCGCACGACGTGATCGTGCGCGTGCGCTGCGGCTGATTACACCGACGCGATCCGGACGTCACGTCGGCGGCCGGCGCGTGGCCGCAAGCTCTTCCCGCAACGTGGTGATCTGCGCTTCCAGTCGTGCAAGCGCATCGGCGTCGGCCGGTCGCTCCTCGCGTGCATCGCGGCCGACGAAGAAGCTGGCGAGCATCGCGGTGACATAGCCGAACACGGTGAACGCATACAGCGACAGCAGCACGCAGAGCACGCGCCCGGCGTCGCTGCGCGGCCACTGTTCCGAACCCATGGTGGTCATGATCATCGCCGTCCACCACAGCGCATCGGTGAAGCTGTTGATGCCGGATTCCGGGTGCTCGCGCTCGAACGCGAGCATCCCGGCCGCACCGATCAGCGTGACCACGAGCGTCAGCGCGATCACGTAGCCGGTGCCGCGCCGCCGCATCGTGCGACCGAGCGCGCGCATGCCGCGGTTGAACGTGCCGACGACACGCACCATGCGCACGCTGCGCAGCCAGCCCACCGCGCGCAGCGAGCGGGCCAGCCGCAACGCACGGAACAATCGCAGCGCAGGCAAGGCAAGCGCGATCAGTGACAGCCAGTTGCGACGCAGATATGCGGGCTTGTCGGGCGCGAGGGCGAATTCGACCGCGAAGTGGGCGATGAAGATCGCCCAGACCACATGCGACGCCGTCTGCAACGCAGGCGTGAGGCCACGCACCTCGTCGATGACGAACAGCACGATCCACGCCAGCGATAGCAGCAGCATCGGCAGTTCCATGCGCCGCTGCAGCCGTCGCAAACGTGCCGCGCGGCGCGCGGTGGGTGCACTCATTGCAGGCGCGCTCATCGATGCAACGAGCCGGCTGCGATGATCGTGCATCCACGTGGGTGGATATCGATGCTCGACCTGTCAACGGACGCCAGGTCGCAGTAACGCGACGCGCGGGGCGACTGCGCAAGTGGTG
>CADCUA010000393.1 GCA_902805755.1 uncultured Lysobacter sp. | reverse complement strand
TCCACCGCGAGCACGCCGTTCGCGACCGGCACGCGATGATCGATCGACACGCGCATCAGCGCCTGCGCGCAGCAATCGGCGACATGCTCGTAATGGCGCGTATCGCCGCGCACCACGCAACCGAGCGTGACGATCGCGGCATGCTTGCCCACGGCGGCGATCTTCGCGGCCGCCAGCGGGATTTCCCACGCGCCGGGCACGCGCACCACATCCACCGCCTCGGCCTCGACGCCATGGTCGGCGAACGCCTTGCGCGCGCCGGCCACCAGCGTATCGGTGATGCGCGGGTTCCAGCGGCTGGCGATGATCGCGAACCGCGCGCCGGCAGGGCTGCGCAGGTCGCCTTCGTAATGGGCCATCGGGCGGTGTCTTCGGGGGTTCGAAACGGGCGGGCAGTTTAGCGGGTGCGACCGGACGCTGCGTTCAGCCGCGCGGGTCAGAGCGCCTCGACGTACTCGACCACTTCCAGGCCGAAGCCCGCCAGGCCGATCTGCTTGCGCGGCGTGCCGATCACACGCAGCTTGCCCAGCCCGAGGTCGGCCAGGATCTGCCCGCCCGCGCCGGTGCGCCGCCACTCGGCCAGCGCATGGCCGCGCTCGGGCTCCGGCGACTCCACCTGCGGCGCCTGGCGCACGCGTGCAAGCAGCGCATCGGCGTCGGCGGTATCGCCCAGCAGCACCAGCGCGCCGCGGCCTTCGCGCGCGATCGCGGCCAGCACGTCGCCCACCGCCGGCCCGAAGTCCGGCCGGCGCCAGTGCAGCGCATCGGCGAGCGGGTTCTGCACATGGACGCGCACGAGCGTCGGCACCGAGGCATCGGCGTCGCCACGCAGCAGCGCGAAGTGCAGCGCACGGCTCAGGCGGTCGCGATAGCTGACCAGCTGGAACACGCCGTGTTCGGTTTCGATCTCGCGCGTATCGGCGCGCTCGATCGTGTGCTCGGTCTCCAGCCGGTAACGGATCAGCTCCTCGATCGAACCGATCTTCAACCCGTGCTCGCGCGCGAACGCCTCCAGCTCCGGCCGGCGCGCCATGCTGCCGTCGGGGTTGAGGATCTCCACCAGCACGCCGGCCGGCTCCAGCCCCGCGAGCAGCGCCAGATCGCTTGCCGCTTCGGTGTGGCCCGCGCGGCTGAGCACGCCACCGGGCTGCGCGGTCAGCGGGAAGATATGTCCCGGCTGGCTCAGGTCGCGCGCGCTCGCATCGGGCCGCACCGCGGTGCGGATCGTGTGCGCGCGGTCGTAGGCGCTGATGCCGGTGGTCACGCCTTCGGCCGCCTCGATCGAGACGGTGAAGTTCGTCTGGTGCGGCGAGGTGTTGGACTGCACCATCGGCGGCAGGCCGAGCTGGCGGCAGCGCTCGCGCGTCAGCGACAGGCACACCAGGCCACGCGCATGCGTGACCATGAAGTTGATGTCCTGCGGCCGCACGAGCTCGGCGGCCATGATCAAATCGCCCTCGTTCTCGCGATCCTCGTCGTCGACGATCACGACCATGCGGCCGGCGCGGATTTCCGCCAGCAGTTCGGGGATCGGTGCAAAACTCATGCGCGGGCTCCAGGCAGGGCGCGGTCGGCGAGCAGGCGCTCGACGTAACGGGCGACGAGATCGATTTCAAGATTCACCGCATCGCCGGGCTGCGTGCCCGCGAACGCGGTGTGCGCGACGGTATGCGGCACCAGTGCGACTTCGAAGCCATCGTTGTCTACTTCATTGACGGTCAGGCTCACGCCGTCGACGCAGATCGAGCCCTTCTTCGCGATGTAACGCAGCAACGAGGCCGGCGCCGAGAACCGCCAGCGCTGCGCACGCGCGTCCTCGTGCACGGACACGACCGCGCCGAGGCCATCGACATGACCGCTGACCAGGTGCCCGCCGAGGCGGTCGGTCGGGCGCATCGCGCGTTCGAGGTTCACCACGGCGCCGGGCTGCAGGCGGCCGAGCGTGGTCAGCGCGAGGGTCTCGGTGGACGCGTCGGCGTGGAACGAGGCGGCGTCGAACTCGACGACGGTCAGGCACACGCCATTGACGGCGATGCTCTCGCCCAAGCGCACGTCGTTGAACGCCAGGGTGCCGGTGGCGATGCGAACGCGCACGTCGCCGCCGCGTGGCTCGATGGCCGCGATCGCGCCGACGCCTTCGATGATCCCGGTGAACATCAGCGCAGCTCCCGCACGGGGGACGCAGGCAAGGCCGGGGAACAGGTGCAGCAATAAACCGTCGGGTACATGAAACGTTTCTCGCGAAGGACGGGCGAAAAACGCCTCAAGGCATGAGGCATGCGCACGCGCGGCCGGGGCCGTGCATGCGAACGCCGTCTTCTTTCATCCGGACTGTGACCGTCGGCTCCGGCGTTCGACCGGATCTGCTGACCCTCCGCGGTGGCGGAGGCGCTCGCGGGCTCGTGGGCGCAAGGCCGCACCTACCGCCGGTGGGGAGTTTCGCCCCGCCCTGAAGACGTCTATGGAAGCCGGCGAACCGGCGGCGGCATTGTAGCCCGCGCGTAGCACGGCAACGTTCCGCGACCGGCCTGCTGCGTGTCGCGCATGGCGCGGATGCATCCGGGCCGCGCGGCTGCAGGCGACGGGCGCAGCAC
>CADCUA010000392.1 GCA_902805755.1 uncultured Lysobacter sp. | reverse complement strand
AGCAGCGGACGCCTGCAGCGTCCTGCCGGTACGCGCCGTTCCCGTACGGATCAACGCCGATGCCACGCGTGGTGTCATACGACCTGGTGTCATACGACCTGGACGTGCCCTGGACATAGCCATCGCCCGAGGGACGAAGCTGGGTGTCATACCGCTGCGCGCCGGCCGGTGCGGCGGTGACGGCCAGGCCAAGCGCAAGGAACGGGGCAAGGACGTGCTTCATGACGGGCTCCTGCGCCGGGGTGGCGTGGGACCAGAGTGCGGCCCGGCGGTCAACCGAAGCTGAATACGGGCGCGGCAGCCGCAAGCGTTTATCGCCCCGACAGCCAGCGCGTGACATCCAGGGCTACCGACGCGGCATCGCGACCCAGCAACGGCCCAACGTGGCTGGCGCACGCCGTGCGCTGGAGGGAGGCCTGCCATTCGTGCGCGAGCGCTTCGGTGATCGCGGGCGGAACGTCGTCGTCCGACGCTGACACCACGCACAGCACCGGGCAGCGCGGCCGCTCGACGACCACGCCCGCATGCGCTTCGCGCAGCACGGCGCCGGACTCGTCCCGCCAGTGACGGAACGCGTGCATCACGGATGCGGCGTCCGCATCGGGCATCGATGCAAGCGTCGACTGCAGGCGCGCATCCCGTCCCCAACGAACCACGTCCGGCCATGTCCTGCCCGGCAGCTGCGCCGCCCACGGCGCAGGCGGCAAGGGGTTGACCAGCACCAGCGCATCCGCAGCATCAGCGCACAGCGCTGCGAGCAAACCGCCGAGGCTTGCCCCGACGAGTGCACAACGCCCATCGATGTGTGCCCGCGCATTACGGACCTGCTGCACGTAGTCGTGCAGGTGCGTCGCCGTAATGCCGGCGCCCACCGGCTGCAGATCGATCGCCTCGCTGGCGATCCCGTGCGCGGTGAACACCTGCTGCCAGATGCCCCACTCCCACGCGCCGCCGCCCGCGCCATGAACCAGCAGCGCGCGCATCGGGCCGGGGCGATCATCGTTGTTGTCGTGCATCGCCGAAGCGTAGCCGAGCGGTACACGGTTGCGCTGCAGCCACCGCCCGTCGTCCACCGCTTGACCGGCCCCGGCGGTGGGAGGACGCTGCCGAGGCCGGTCCCCCACCGGCATCCCGCCATGACCGCCCGCCGAGCGCACCGCTCCGGCGCGCAGTGCGGACAGCCATGACGGCCTTCCACCCCTCACCCCAAGGGAGAAGTCCGCTCATGCCTTACACCACCGCATCCATCCGCAACGTGGCCCTGGCAGGCCACCCCGCCGCCGGCAAAACCACGCTTTTCGAAGCCCTGCTGCACGCCGGCGGCACGATACAGACGGCAGGCAGCATCGAACGCGGCAGCACCGTGTCCGACTTCGATCCGATCGAGAAGCAACGCGGGCACTCGCTCGACGTCGCGATCGCGAGCATCGACCACGAAACACGCACCGGCCCGATCCACGTCAACCTGATCGATACCCCGGGTTATCCGGACTTCCGTGGACCGGCGCTGTCCGCGCTCGCCGCGGTGGAAACCGTCGCGATCGTCATCGATGCCGATACCGGCGTGGAATACGGCGCGCGCCGCATGATGGAGTACGCGAAGGCGCGCAACCTGTGCCGCGTCATCGTGATCAACAAGATCGACCACACCGCTGCGGACCCGTCGCGCCTGCTCGAAGACATCCGCAACGCATTCGGTCCCGAATGCCTGCCGCTGAACCTGCCGGCCGATGGCGGCCGACGCGTCGTCGACTGCTTCGGCCAGTCCGACGGCGACAGCGACCTGGGCCCGGTCATCGACTGGCACCAGAAGATCATCGACCAGGTGGTCGAGATCAATGAGAACGTCATGGAGCACTACCTCGATCTCGGCGAAGGCGGGCTGTCGGGCACCGAGCTGCACGACGCGTTCGAGCAGTGCCTGCGCGAAGGCCATCTGGTGCCGGTGATGTTCTGCTCGGCGCGCAGCGGCATCGGCGTCAACGAACTGCTGGACGTGGCCGAGCGCCTGTTCCCGAACCCGGCCGAAGCGAACCCGCCCGCGCTCGTGCGCAACGGCAGCGGCGAGCCGGTACCGATCACGACCGAGCCCGACCCGGGCCGGCATGTGATCGCCGATGTGTTCAAGGTCGTCAACGACCCGTTCGTGGGCAAGCTCGGCGTCTTCCGCGTCTACCAGGGCACGGTGAAGCGCGACACGCAGCTGTTCATCGATGATGGACGCAAGCCGTTCCGCGTGAGCCATCTGTTCAAGCTCAAGGGCCGGGAACACACGGAGATCGATGAGGCGGTGCCGGGCGATATCGCCGCGGTCGCGAAGATCGAAGAGCTGCACTTCGATGCGATGCTGCACGACAGCCACGACGAGGACCACGTGCACCTGGCGACGCTGGATTTCCCGAAGCCGATGTTCGGCCTTGCGGTCGAAGCCGCGCGCCGCGGCCAGGAGCAGAAACTGGCGAACGCGCTGCACCGGCTGGGCGAGGAAGACCCCTGCTTCGTGGTCGAGCACGAAACCGAGACGAACGAGACCGTGATCCGCGGGCTGTCGGAGCTGCACCTGCGCGTCAACCTGGACCGGTTGCGCGACAAATACGGCGTG
>CADCUA010000391.1 GCA_902805755.1 uncultured Lysobacter sp. | reverse complement strand
GCCGCCGGTGACGGCGAGCACCAGGGATTCGGCCATCACCGACGCGATCACCGGCAGCCGACCGAAGCCGAGCGCGCGCAGCGTGCCGATCTCGCGCGTGCGCGCCGACACCGCCGAATACATCGTGTTGAGCGCACCGAACAGCGCGCCGAACGCCATGATCACGGTGATCACGTTCGTCAGCAGCCGGATCAGCCCGGTCAGCGTTTCCGATTGCTTGCTGAAGAAATCGAGTTCGCGCTCGACGTCCACGGTGAGTTGCGGATCGTCGCGCAGGCGCGCCTTGAACGCGTCGAACGCATCCGCACCGGGCAATTGCACCAGCACCGAGGAAAACCCGCTGCGGCCGAACGCGCCCTGCACCGATTCGGTGTCGGCCCACAGCTCCGATTCGTGGCTGTCGCCGTTCGACGTGAACGCGCCGACGATCGTCCAGTACGAGCCCTTGAACAGCAGTCGCGAGCCAACGTCCAATCCTGCGAACTGCTGCTGCGCGCTGCGGCCCACCAGCAGCTCCTGCAGCCCCGGACGGAAGCGCCGGCCCTCGACGATCTCCACCTCCGGTCGCAGCTCGAACGCGCGCGGCTCCACGCCCCGCAGCGTGACGTTCGTGCTGCCGCCTTCGCCCTTGCGCGGCACTTCGGTGATCACGATCAGCTCGCCCGATGCGAGCGGCAGGCCATCGCGGCCGCGCACGACCGACGGGTCCTGCCTGATCAGCGTCACCAGCTGCCGTTCGAGGAAGCTGGACAGCTCGGCATTGCTGCCGGCGCGCAGCACGATCGCGCGATCCGCGCGCCCCGTGGTGCCGAGCGTGCGCGTGAGCCCGGCCGACATCGACAGCATCGCCACCAGCACCGCGACCACGCCGGCGATGCCGACGACGATGACCAGTGAGGCCCCCCATCGCTGCGGGATGCTCTGCAGGTTCATCGTGACGATCTCGCGGATCTGGCGCACGGTGTTCATCGATCACCGCCCCGCCAGCGCGTCGACAATCTTCAAGCGCTTCGCGCGCAGCGCCGGCGGAATGCCGACCGCGCTCGCAAGCACGACGACCGCGCCGAGCACGAACAACCACACGCGCTTGTCCGGCTGCAGCGGTGGAAACTGCGGCGGCAGGTTCGCAGTCACCAGCGCGGCGAGCGCCATTCCAAGCGCCGCGCCGAGCGCGCACAGCAGCAGCGCTTCGGCGAGCACCAGCCACAGCACCGTGCGGTCGGTGAAGCCCAGGCACTTGAGCACTGCGAGCTCCGGAATGCGCTCGCGCACCGCCTGGCTCATGGTGAAGCCGGTGAGGATCAGGATGGTGAAGAACACCGCGCCCGAGATCGCGTTCATGATGAAACCGATGTCGCCGAACTGCTTGACGAAGTTGAGCTGGAAATCGGCTTCGTTCTGGCTCTTGGTTTCGTCCGACGAATTCGCGAAGCGCCGGTCGATTTCTTCCGCGATGCGCGGCGAATCCAGCGGATCGCGCACGCGCACCACGAACACACCGGCCAGGCCCTTCGCACGCGGATTGCGGCCTTCATCGAACTGCGCGTAGTTCAGATACATCAGCTGCGCCTGGTCCTGCCACTTCTGGTCGTGGCCGTCGAAGATGCCGACCACGCGCCATTCCCACACGCGATCGCCATCGGCCTTGGTCCAGATGAAACTGTTGAGCGGAATGATGTCGCCGATCTTCCAGCCGTACTGCTCGACCAGCTTGCGCCCGACGATCGCACCGTCCGCGGTGGAAATAAACGCGCGCCACTGCTCCTCGGGCATCACCCATTCGGGATAGGTCTCGCGCAGGCGCTGCGGTCCGACCACGAACTGCGGAAAGCCCGCGCGTTCGTCGCGGTACTGCCCGCCGAAGAACTGCGAGAAGCCCACGCGCTCCACGCCCGGGATCGCCTCGAGCTGCGGCAACAGGCGCATCGGCAATGGCTGGGTGAAGCTGGTCTTCGCCTGCACGATCAACCGGTTCGCACCGAGGAAATCCGCGCCGCCGGCAAACAGCGAATTCACCGCCTGCAGCAGGCCGATCAGCAAGAACGCCGCGGTCAACGACAGCAGCGTGAACACCGTGCGCGTCTTCTTGCGAAACAGCGCGCCCCACACCAGCGGGAAGTATTTGCGCACGGCGTTCATGGATGCACGGCCTCAGTGCGCTGCCGGCTCGTCGACCAGCGTGCCCTTGTCCAGGTGCACGGTGCGCCGCGCGTACTCGGCCGCCTTCGGGTCGTGCGTGACCATCACGATCGTCTTGCCGAACTCGCGATTGAGTTGCTGCAGCAGTGTCAGCACTTCATCGGCGGTCTTGCGGTCCAGATCGCCGGTCGGTTCGTCGCAGATCAGCAGCAGCGGGTCGGACACCAGCGCACGCGCGATCGCCACGCGCTGCTGCTGGCCGCCGGACAGTTCGTTCGGCTTGTGCTTCGCGCGCTCGCCGAGGCCGACGAGTTCCAGCGCCAGCGTCGCGCGGCGCGCGCGTTCGGCCGCGCCCATGTCCGTGAGCAGCAGCGGCAGCTCGACATTGCGCTGCGCGCTGAGCACCGGCATCAGGTTGTAGCTCTGGAAGATGAAGCCGACCGTGTTCGCGCGCCAGGCCGCAAGCTCATCGCCGCCGAGATCATCGATTGCCACGCCGTCCACGCGCAGCTCGCCGCCGCTGGGCGAGTCCAGCCCGCCGATGAGGTTGAGCAGCGTGGTCTTGCCCGAACCGGACGGGCCCATCAGCGCGACGAAGTCGCCGTGCGGGATGTCGAGGTCGATGTGGTGCAGCACTTCCACGAGCTGCGTGCCGCGCTCATAGCTTTTGGTGAGGTCGCGGATTTCCACGAGCACGCGTGCGTGCTCGTGGCCGGGATGCGCCTGGTCGTGCATCGCGTGCGGCTGCATCGGCTTATTTCTTCGCGTCGGCGGCCGTGGCGACGCGCTGGCCGTCGCGCAGTTCGCCCGGCTCCAGCACCACCGCTTCGCCCGGCTTGAGCCCACCGCTCGCGCGGCGGTCGGCATCGCGCGTTTCCGCCAGCTGCACCTCGCGGCGCTGCGCCTTGCCGTCGGCGACCACGAACACATGGCCGGCCGTCGCCTTCGCCGCGTCCGCGCCTTCGGGCAGCACGATCGCCTTGACCGGAATCCACGCGCCGGTCGGCTTCGGTGCGTTCGCCGCATTCTTTTCCATGAAACTCACGCGCACGCCCATGTCCGGCACGATGCGCGCGTCACGCACGCCGAGCGCGATGCGCACCTTGACCGTCGCCTTGCTGCGGTCGGCGGTGGGGATGATCGCGATGACCGAGCCGGGGATGCGCCAGTCCGGATACGCGTTGAGCACGGCCTCGACCGGCATGCCAGGTTGCACGCGGCCGATGTAGGCCTCGTTGACGTCGACCTGCACTTCCAGCGATTCCATGTCGACGATCGTGCCGATGCCGGTGCGGATCGAGCCGCCGCCGGCGCTGATCGGCGAGATCATCTCGCCCGGCTGCGCGGCTTTCGTCACGATGACGCCGTCGAACGGCGCACGCACCACGGTGTTCTCCACGCCGATGCGCGCCACGTCCAGCTGTTCGCCCGCGACCGCGGCGTTGCTCTGGATCGACGCCAGCTGCGCGCGCAATGCATCGCGTTGCGCCTGCGCCTGCTCGTACTGCGCACGCGAGACCAGCTGCTGGCCCTGCAGCGCGCCGAGCCTTCTCACCTGCGCGTCGGCCTCGCGCAGTTGCGCGCGCACCTGTCCGACCTGGCTGCGCGCCGCCGATACCTGCGCCGCGGCGAGTTCGCGCTGCGCGCTCGCATCGATCGGATCAAGCGTCGCCAGCACTTGGCCGGCCTGGACCTTCTGGCCTTCCTCGATCATGACCTCGCGCACCTTGCCGGTGATCTTCGACGACACCGTCGCGATGCGGCGCGCGACGATGTAGCCGGACGCATCGAGCACCGATGCGTTCGCCGGGTCGGCGGCGTCGCGCGCGGTCGCGGTCGTGACCGTCACCGGGCGGTTCATGCCGAACACCACCGCGGCGCCGAGCAGCACCGCGAGCACGGCCAGCACGATCGGCCAGCGACGACGCCGCGGCTTTTTCGCCTGCGGGCGACGCTCGATCCTGAGTTCCTTCAGCAGCTCGGCCGGTCGTGCCATGGTGCGTGGTCCTTCGCGAAACAGCGCGTAGTGTGACGGCCGCGAGCGGGCGCGGCCATCGTGCCGGAGGTCACTTGCGCAGTTGCCGCCCGCGTCATGCGCAAGGCGGCGGGGCAGACGCGATTCAGCCGAAACGCGAACGCAGCATCGCGTAGGCCGCGCGCAGGCCCTGCGCCTCGCCGCCGGTCGGTCGGCCGGGGCGATCGGTGTCGTTCCAGCTGTACACGTCCAGATGCGCCCAGGGCTGCGTCGGCGGGATAAACCGCTCCAGATACAGCGCGGCGGTGATGCTGCCGCCCATGCGCGAAGGGCCGGAGTTCGCGATGTCGGCGATCGTGCTGCTGAAATAGCGCAGGTACGGCCGCCACAGCGGCATGCGCCACAGCGGGTCGCGCTGTCGGGTGCCCGCGTCCAGCCACGCTTGCGCGAGCGCCTCGTCGTTGCTGTACATCGCCGGCAGGTCCGGGCCGAGCGCGATGCGCGCCGCGCCCGTGAGCGTGGCGAAGTCCAGGATCAGTTCCGGCTGCTGCTCGGCCGCGTAGGTCAGCGCATCGCACAGCACCAGCCGGCCTTCGGCGTCGGTGTTGTCGATCTCCACGCTTACGCCCAGGCGCGTATCGATCACCTCGCCCGGGCGCAGCGCGTTCGGGCCGATCGCGTTTTCCACCGCCGCGATCAGCAGCGTGAAACGCACCGGCAGGCCGCGCGCCATGATCAGTTCGGCAAGTGCGATTGCATGCGCGGCGCCGCCCATGTCCTTTTTCATGTTGCGCATGCCTTCGCCGGGCTTGATGTTCAGCCCGCCCGTGTCGAAGCACACGCCCTTGCCGACCAGCGCGATATGCGGATGCGCCGCATCGCCCCAGTGCAATGCGATCAGGCGCGGCGCGCGGTGCGAAGCGCGGCCGACCGCATGGATCGCAGGAAAGTTCTGCGTGAGCAGGTCCTCGTCGCCGATCACTTCGATGCGCGCGCCGAAGCGTTCGCCCATCTCGCACACCACCTGTTCCAGCTGGTCCGGGCCCATGTGCTCGGTCGGCGTGTTGACCAGGTCGCGCACGCGGATGCATGCGGCCAGCTCGTCGAACACCGCGCTCGCGTCGCCTTCGATCACCAGTTGCGCCGGTGCGCGCGGCGGCGCCTTGTAGCGGCTGAAGCGGTAGCTGCCCAGGCCCCATCCGAGCTGCAGCGCGGCGAGCTCGCCCGCGCCCAGGGTCGATGCGACCCGCCACGTGCGCGGTGGCAGCACCAAGGGCGCGTGCGCATAGGAATATGGATCGAGCACATCGCCGACGCCGATCACCGCGCTGCCCGCGCCACCGTCCGCGCCCGGCAATACCAGCGCCAGGCCCGCGTTCGCATCGAAGCCGTGCGCGTCCAGCCACGCGGCGGTCGGCGCGTCCTGCGACGCACGCCATTGCGGATAGCCGGTGCGGTCGATGACGTGCAGCGGCAGCGCATCGGTGGCGGTATCGGTAAAGCCGGTGGGCAGGTTCATGCGCGGGCAGGGTCCGGGGCAGGGGCCGCGTCCAGCCAGTCGGCGAGTGCGGCAAGAGTGGAAAATTCCAGGTCGGGGCGCACGTCCGCGTGCGGCCATGCGCGCAGCGCGCCGGCGGCGTCGGGCCGGTTGATCCAGCAGGTCCGCAAGCCCGCGCGGTGCGCGCCGACCACGTCCATCTCGATGTCGTCGCCGACATGCAGCACCTGCGCGGGCGCAACGCCGAGCTGCGTGCAGGCGGCATGGAAGATGCTCGCGGCCGGTTTCGCGGCGCCGTGTTCGCGGGCGCCGAGCTGGAAGCGGAACAACCGCATCAACCCGATGCGCTTGAGGCACGCATTGCCGTTGCTCAGCGCCGCCAGCGGCACGCGCGCGGCAAGCCGCTCGAGCGCCTCGACGCTGTCGTCGTAATGCGTGACCTCGCAACGCGCTGCGAAGAACGTCTCGAATGCGGGCTCGGCGAGCGCGACATCGTCACCGGCCGATTCGAACATGCGCTCGAGCGTGATCATGCGCTGGCGCGTGAAGTCATGCGCAAGGTGCGGATGCTCTGCCGCCACCCGGTCACGCAGCGCGCGCGTGGCGTCCACTGACCAGCGCTGGGCCGTGCGCGGAGCGTGCTCGCGCAGCCAGGTATCGAGCGCGGCCTCGGCGCGCGGGATCACCGGGGCGATCGGCCAGATGGTGTCGTCGAGGTCGAGGGTGATCGCATGAACGGGGAAATGCATGCGGTGATTCTAGCGTCCGGGCTGGAGGCCGGCGGTGAGCGTGGCGGCTGACGGCGATGCTGTAATTGGCGGCCGGCGGGGTCGGATCGGTGGAGGTTGACGGTCGGAGCACAACGGCCGGTTTTGATGGGCGTGCGCGGGGATGTGCAGCTGTCTACAGGTCCGAGCCGAATTTGGACCTTGGTGGCGTCGACTGATGCTTGTTGACGTACGAGGCACCACATCCGGGCTCGCTGTCGAGCGTGCCGATGTTTGGCGTCCGGTCGCGGTGCGGTCGAGATCATCGCTGCTGGCGCTCTTCCAGTTGCTGCTTGCGTTGCCCTTGCCCTTTCCGTTGCCGTTGCTGTGCTCGTGCTCCGGAACTTCCCAGCCCCGTAGAGCTCGCCGAGCAGCGCAGTGCAAAAAGGGCGAAGAGGCGCCCCTGTCTGAGCGAAGCGAGTTTGGGCGCCGTCCCTCTTTGCGCGAGCAGCACAGGGAACCGATGCGGCGAAGCCGTATCGGCGAGCGTCCGGGGCCAATGGTTTTGGTTACTTTTGCCGTAACAAAAGTAACTCGCGCTTCAGCGCGAAAGCTGTTGATGTGGCTTGTCCAGATTTGCTTTGGAGTAACAGCAACTGCAGCTGCTGACGCAGCCAGAGCGAGAGCTTCCGCCTTGCGGCGGGTCACTTTTGATGCGTCAAAAGTAACCAAAACCGCAGGCGTCGGACGCGTGCCGATACGGCTTCGCCGCATCGGTCCCCTGTGCTGCTCGATCGGAAGGGGGCGGCGCCCAAACTCGCTTCGCTCAGACAGGGGCGCCTCTTCGCCCCTTCCGCTCTGCGCTGCTCGGCACGCTCTACGACGCGGGCACGTCAACAGCAACGGCAACGGCAACGGCAACGGCAACGGAAACAGCACCAAAGGCA
>CADCUA010000390.1 GCA_902805755.1 uncultured Lysobacter sp. | reverse complement strand
ACTGCAAGTCCCACCGGGCCTGCTCGACCCGCGGCTGCTCGCGTGCTGCTTCGCGCTTTTCCTCCCGTGGCTTCGGGGCATCTGCATCCGGGGCGCCCCCGCAACCGGCGAGCAGAACGACGAGGATCATTGAAGCGCGCATGTGAGGCTCCGGAATCATGGGTCGAAGCAAGCCGACGGCGGTCTCGGCGCGCGGGCCACATTGGATGGACGCGCTTGTCGACTACCGCCCCGCCCCTACCCGTCCTTCGGCGAACGCTTCCCAAGCAGCGACTTCAGGTCGGCAAACGGGTTGGACGTGGCTGCGGGCGGCTTGTCCTCGGCGTCCAGTGCGCTGACGCCGGTGTAGTCGCTCTGGCGCGAGTGCTCGTTGTCGTGGCAGTACACGCACAACAGCTCCCAGTTGCTGCCGTCGGGCGGATTGTCGGAGTGATTGTGGTTGCGGTGGTGGACCGTCAGCTCGCGCAGATTCGTGCGGGTGAACTCACGTGCGCAGCGGCCGCAGACCCAGGGATACATCTTCAGCGCGCGCTCGCGATAACCCTGGTCGCGCTGCTCGGCTGCGCGCCGGGCCTCGGCGACGATTCGATCAAGCTTGGCGTTTTGTGGGGTCGTCATGATCATGGGTCCCGTGGTCGGCAGGAACGACGAGCGCTGCTCGCGCATGCCGCAGTATCACCCGGGGCGGCGGGAACGAACCGCTGACCAGGCAGCGAGACACTCCGTTCGTGCCCCCCAGGAATACAAAAGGCCCCGCAATGCGGGGCCCTTGTGGTTGGGACGCGTTGGCAACAGGAGCGTACGTGACCCGACTCGCGTTCCAGCCTGGCGCATTACGCCGCGCGTTGCTTCAACCGCGCCCGGGACCGCGCGCAACGGCGGCCGCGGCCTTCAGCGCGCGGATGTACAGCTCGCGACTCGGCGCGGCATTCGCCGCAGCCGTCTCCAGCCCTTCGATATAGGACGCCACCAACGCGGGCGCGTTCCACTGGTCGCGCAGCTCGGTCATCGACATGGACACGGTTCCGCGCAGGAGCCATTCCACGTTCATGCCCTTCTCGGCTTGATTGGCGAGGTCCACGACGCGCAGCAGATGCGGCGTCACGAGACCGGCGACGGTGCCACTCATCGGTGTCTCCGGATTTCGGTACGCCGATAGGCTAGCGCGCTTGGGCCCGCGTGTGGGGTAAGGCGTGGCAGCCGCCACTGATTCCCGCGAGCCTCGTCTGAACCGGGAGATGGCACCTTGACCCGTATTGTCGGCTGCCGCGCGTGCGGCCGCTTGCGTTCAACGGAGCTGCTCGTACTGCGGATGTATCTGGCGGAGAACGATAAAGAAGCGCGGAGCGCACCCTGGCAAGCGGGGCCGGATGGACTGCCCGCGCTCCACACGGAAGCAGTCCAACGTCACGCGTACCGCGAAGCTCAGCGCACGAGGCCGCGCTCCTTATGCGGGGCGGCGGCGCTTAACCACCTCCGCCCCCTTTCGCGCGTGCCGTTTACTGCGCGGCGCCGCGTGCGCGTTTTCCATCACCACGTTCCGCAGTCGCACGACCTTTCGCGAAGTCCGGGAAGGTCTCCGCCAGCGACGCCGTATCCGGCAGGATGTAGAACACCCCGCCCCGCTTGAACGTCGTGCTCATGACCCCCTCGTAGAACCCGGGCGACACGTTGATGCAGCCATGCGTGATGCGGTTGTCATCGGGCGTGGGCGATGCAAGGCGCTCGGCGCGTTTTTCGGCCACAAGCTCTGTAGCGGTCGGGTGGATGGAGACCGCGGAATCGTAGTCCACCCACAGCACGCGCCCGGCGTCGCTTGAGGGGCCGAAACCGCCGACGAAGCGACCCGCAGGCGTTGTGCGATCCCGACCTGGAATCTCGCGTAGCGCGACACCGGCGATGCCGGGAGCCGTGTGATCGCCGACCGCGGAGCCAAAGAGCCCGGGCGCCGCGCCGCGAAGCCGGCCCTCGCCGTCGAACACCAGGATCTGTGCAGCCGCCTTGTCCATGATCGCGAACGGATAGCCCTGGCTATCCCTGTTCTTGACGATCCAGCCCGCGAGCTTGATCACCGTGTCGGACACTTTTTGACGTCGCGGAAGCTCGTCGACCGCGGTCACCGGTCCCGCGGCGGCATCCTTGGCGCTCGCCACGCCGGGGTTCGCGAACGCCAGCGCCAGTACCAGCGCGCCACAGGCGGCCTGGATTGCAGGGTGTATGCACGTGCGAATGGGACGGCTCCTTGGAAATGGGATCACTTGAAGAAACGAGAGCGGTGGCCCGCAAAGGCCACCGCTCACCGGAGTCAAACCGCTAATCACGAATCGCGCTGAGCGATTAACCGCGCGGCTTGCGGCCCGGTGCCGTTTCGAGCCGCTGGATGCGGCCTTCCATCTGATCCAGGCGCTGGTTGGCCTGCGTCGCGGACTGGTTGGCGGACTCGGCGCTCTGCGCCGCGCTCTGCACCCTCGAGTCGACCTGATCCAGGCGCGAGTTGACTGCTGCAAAATCGTCGTCATATGTCGCGCAGCCGGTAAAAGCCAGGGCGGTCACCATGGCCACGCCGAACGTACGCACCGTCGTCAGATACTGCTTGTTCCTGAA
>CADCUA010000389.1 GCA_902805755.1 uncultured Lysobacter sp. | reverse complement strand
GTTCAGAAGGTCGCCGATGCGCTGCCGGGCTTCGGCATCGTGGCCGCGGTGCTCGGCATCATCAACACGATGTCGATCGTCGGCAGTGCGCCGCCGGCGGAGATCGGCGAGAAAGTCGCGTCCGCACTGGTCGGCACGTTCCTCGGCATCCTGGTTGCCTACGGCTTCGTCGGCCCGATCGCGACCGCGATGGAAAACCGCGCGCACGAGGATGCAAAGGCATTCGAAGTGGTGAAGATGGCGCTGGTCGCCTCCGTGCGCGGCTATGCGCCGACGGTGGCGATCGAGTTCGCACGCAAGCTGCTGTTCTCGGACGTGCGCCCGACCTTCCAGGACCTCGAAGCCGACCTCAAGGCCGCGAAGGGCTGACGGAGCGAACCGCATGGCCGCACAGCCGCAACAGCCGATCATCATCGTCAAGCGCAAGAAGAAGGGTGGCGCCGCGCACCACGGCGGCGCGTGGAAAGTCGCCTATGCCGACTTCGTCACCGCGATGATGGCGTTCTTCATGGTCATGTGGCTGGTGACCAGCACGCCGGAAGAGAAGCTCGGCGGCATTGCCGACTACTTCAAGAATCCCAGCGCCGTGCAGGGCCAGACCAGCACGCTGGTGCCGGGCCGCATGGGCCCTGGCGGGGCGGGCGATGCACCGATCCGCATGTTCGATGCGGTCACCAATCCGCCGGGCGCGGGCCCGAAGCCGAACCAGCTCGGCGTCGAGAACGACCACGCGGCCGACAAGGCGAAGGAACGGGAGCGCGAACGCAGGAAGATGGAGGAGCTGAAGAAGCTGCTCGAAGAGGCGATCGCGAAAAGCCTCGCGATGGCCCCGTTCAAGGACCAGCTGCTGATCGACCTCACCCCGGAAGGCCTGCGCGTGCAGATCGTCGACGCGCAGAACCGCCCGATGTTCGATCTGGGATCACCCGAGCTCAAGGGCTATACGCGCGAAATCCTCGTCGAGCTGGGCGGCTTCTTCAACCAGGTTGATAACCGCATGGCGATCAGCGGCCATACCGACATAACGCCGTACACGAACGCCAGCGGCGTGATGAGCAACTGGGAACTGTCGACGCAGCGTGCGAACGCCGCGCGACGTGCCCTCGTCATGGGTGGTCTGGAAGAAGACAAGCTTGCGCGCATCGTCGGGCTGTCGTCGTCGGTGCTGTTCGACAAGACCGATCCGCGCAACCCGATCAACCGCCGCATCAGCATCGTCCTGCTCAACCAGGATGCCGAACGCGCGGCCGAAGCCAGCGAACGGCCGCGCATGCCCGGCGACGGACGCGCGGCCGACCCGGCGCCGATCCCGACCGCGCAGCAGTTGCGCGAGCAACTGGACCCGCCGCGCCGTGTGACTGCGAAGTCGCAGCAGGCACCGGAGCTGGGCTGAAACGTCGGGGTTGCGTCGGGATACGTGCGGCGTTGATGCGCAGTGGCATCAGGCCCTGCAGAAGCTTTGCCACCGGCTTCGACGGCGGGTCTTTATGCGATGACCCGCACCGCGTGCGGGCCATCGCTGAACATCAATGCGAACGGCCCGCTCAGCGCTTCTTCGCTTCCCGCACCGGCAGTGGCACGTTGCACAGGTCGATATGGCCGGCGGGGCGCTTGTACCACTCGTCGCGCCGGTTGCGCCGCGCCTCGACCAGCTCCGCGAACGCTGGTCGGTCGGTGCGCATCGCTTCCAGTTCCATGCGTTCGGCGGCCGGCACCTGGCTGCCGAGGCGGATCGAGCGGATCGGCACGCGCTGTTCGGCTTTCTCGTAGAAACCCAAGGGCCCGGTCCCGCGCGGCAGCGTCGACAGGCGTTCGATGCCGTGCACGACGCGGCCCACCACGGTGATGTTGCGATCCAGCTGGCGCGGCGATTGCCCGATGACGACATACAGCTCGCTGCCGTTGCTGGAATCGGCGGCCGTGTCGCGACCGGCGCCGACCGAGCCGTAGCAGTGGGCCAGCCACGTCGTGCCGGTGGCCGGCTCGCGTGCGGCCGGGAAGCCGTCGACGAAACCGGTTTGCGGGGCCCAGCCGTCACGATCGGGCAGCACGTCGAACGCCGCGGTCTTCGCGCGCACCTGCTCGAATTCGGCCGGCACCTTCGCCTTGGCCGAGCCCAGCGGCTTGCGCGGCTCGCCTTCTTCGGCAGGGTCACCCCACTGCACGACGAAATTGTCCTGCGAGCGGTTGATGCTCATCCCGTTCCAGTAGCCCTCGCGCGCGAACGCGCGAATGTTCGCGACGTGCGCCGGTGCAAGCGAAGGCGCCAGCTCGATCACGACGCGCCCGCTGTCCAGGTCGATGTAGAGCAGGTTGTCCGGCTGCAGTCGTCGCCAGTCGGCCGCGACCGAGGCGTCGATGATTTCCTGCATCGAACGGAACTTGGTCGGTGCAGGCGCGCTTTGCGCGGCAGCGCCGCCAATGGCGAACATCAGCGCCAGGGACAGGATGGAAGCGGCACGCATGGGCAGAGTCCGGTCGGGAGGTGGACCGATTCTGGCCGATGCGCGCATCCGCCACCAGCCGTTGCCGGCGAGGTGCCGGGCAGCGCGCGATGAACGCGCTGCCATGCGTGCAGTCCTCAGCCGCCGTACTGCGCGATGA
>CADCUA010000388.1 GCA_902805755.1 uncultured Lysobacter sp. | reverse complement strand
CCTTGCCCGGCACCTTGAGCTTGTCAACGGAGTTCGCAACCAGCCGGCGAAGGAACTCGCGCACGCGCGCGCCGCGCAGGTCGACCACGGTCATGTGGCTGACGTCGAACATGCCGGCGTCGCGCCGCACCTGGTGATGCTCTTCGAGCTGGGAGCCGTAGCTGATCGGCATGTCCCAACCGCCGAAGTCGACCATCTTCGCGCCGAGCGCGCGGTGGGACTCGTTGAGGATGGTCTTGTGGGTCATCGGGCGCGGCCTGGCGTGGGAAAGGCCGGCATTATCCCAGAAGGTCGCGCCGCACCGGCGACGTGTACAGGACGCGATCATCTGCGCGGCGGGCGCTACCCGAGCGATGCGTCAGGTGCGTGCCGCGATGGCATACATATATATGTGCATGCACGACGGATGGGCCCGCGCGTCGAGCGGTGGTATGCACTGACGCAATACGGCAGTCGCGCTTTCGACCGCAGCCGTAATGCGCGCGGACTCGACCGCGAGCGCTATCGCGCGACTCCGGGGTCGTCCAGGCTCTTCGCCGGAAGACCCGCGATGACGCTGCGACGATGATTCGCCGCTACTTCGTCAGGATCAGCTTGTCGTTGCGCGTGTGCCGCAGGCGATAGGTTTCGCCGCCGTGCTCGATCAGTATTTCGCGGTGGCCGCGCAGCAGTGCCTGGCTGTCGAAACGCGTGGCCTTGCGTTCGGCAGGCTCGGGCATCGGCAGCGGCATGGCGCGGGGCTTGAGATGCAGCACGATTTGGCTGGACATGATCGGCTCCTCGGGTCGGCACTTGATGATAACAATTCTCATTTGCGCGACAAGCAGGAGCCGGCGTGCGAGTTCCTCCGCCGGAAGGGCGCCCCGCGGCTAGACTGGCGGGCCGCACTGACCTGCCCGTCCCGACCCGCACCGACAACGTGACCGATCTTTTTCCCCATGAAGCAGCGCCGGGCGCGTACGCGATCGCCGTCATGTGCGGCGGCAATCGCCCGGGCGTCGTTCCTCGTCCGACCCGGAGCTACGCATGACGCAGTCGGGCAGCGGCATGGACGCGCAGGCTCGCAACAGTGAGCGAAATGCGCATCGAGGCTACGTCGGGTCTCCGCCTGCGGGACGGCCGCCGATTTCCGAAGCGATCGACTCGCTGTTCTCGCGCCCTGATGAAGTCATGCAGGAGGTGGGCGCAAGCGGCGAACTGCTGATTGCACGGTTGCGCGCGGCGATCGCGGCGCTGCTGCTGTTGCTGCCGCTGGTCAACGTGCTCGGCGGCGGGACGTTGCGCGAGACGTTGATCGGACTGGCCGGCGCGGTGCTGATCAACCTGTTCGCCCAGGTCTGGTTGCCGCTGGCGCGGCGTGCGCGGCGCTTCCGCTGGCTGCCGTTCGCAACCTCCGCGTTCGACGTGACCGCGACCAGCCTGCTCCTCGTCGTGCTCGCCTCCGATGAAATCGCCGCCGGTCTGAACAGCATGGTGGTCTGGTGCGGGTATCTGCTGGCAATCGTGCTGACCGCACTGCGCGGCGATGGGCGCACGACGCTGCTGGCGGGCGCGCTCGCGGTGCTGCAATACGGCGCGCTGGTGATCGGTGCGCTACTGCTGGCGCCGCCCGAGCAACTCATTTCCAGCGACTACGGGCTGGTGACCTGGGCGTCGCAGCTGCAGCGCCTGTTGCTGATCGGCGTGGTGACGCTGGTGACCGCGGTGCTCGTGTATCGCATGCAGCGCCTGGTCGAAATGTCGGGCGTGGACGGACTGACGCGACTGCCGAACCGCACCTGGCTGCTGCACCGCATGCCGCGCCTGTTCGATGCGGCGCGCGAGGACAGCAACAGCCTGACGCTCGCGCTCATCAACCTGGACCACTTCAAGCGCATCAACGATGACGCCGGCCACCACGTCGGCGATCGCGCGTTGCGCCATGTCGTCACCGTGCTGCGCGAATCGGCCGGCCCCGGTGAATGGCTGGTGCGGCTGGGTGGCGAGGAGTTCGTGCTGGTGATGCTCAAGCCGATCGGCACGGCCTGGGAACGTGTCGATGCGTTGCGGCGCATTCTCGCCAGCCGCCCGTTCGAGGCCGAGCGCGGGGCGGATGCGACGCGCGTAACGTTCAGCGCCGGCCTGGCCGCGTATCCGCAGGAGGGGGCGGATCTGTCGGGGCTACTGGGCCGGGCCGACCAGCGGCTGCAGCAGGCCAAGCGCGAAGGCCGCAACCGGGTCATCGCGCGCGATGTCTGAAGCGGCGCACGGCTTGGCGCGAGCGTTTTTTCGTACTCTAGGCTCGATTGATTGACGGGCGGCCATTTGCCGCAGGGGACATAGACGTGGAAGGACTTAACCGCATCGGCTTCGGCCTGTTTGGTCTGGCCGTGCTGATCGGCATCGCCTGGCTGTTTTCGAACCAGAAGAAAGCGGTGGACTGGCGCCTAGTCGCCACGGGCATTGCCTTGCAGATCGCGTTCGCGGCCCTGGTGCTGCTGGTGCCGGGCGGACGCGACGTGTTCGACGCGCTCGGCCACGGCTTCGTCAAGATCCTCAGCTTCGTGTCGGCCGGCAGCAACTTCATCTTCGGCGGCCTGATGGATATCCCGAAGTACGGGTTCATC
>CADCUA010000387.1 GCA_902805755.1 uncultured Lysobacter sp. | reverse complement strand
GCATCTGGTTCGGCTGGAGTGGGCGCATCGACCCGGACACATCCGGCGCGGTGACCGAGCAGCAGTCCGGCGACATCCGCTTCGTCACCATGGACCTGTCGCAGCAGGACCACGATGCGTACTACAACGGCTTCGCGAACCGCACGCTGTGGCCGCTGCTGCACTTCCGCATGGACCTCGTGGACTACAGCCGCGAAACCTACGAGGCCTACCAGCAGGTCAATGCGCTGTTCGCCAGCCGTCTCGCGCCGCTGCTGCAACCCGATGACGTGGTGTGGGTACACGACTATCACCTCATTCCTCTGGCGAAGCTGCTGCGCGAGCGCGGCGTGACCTGTCGCATCGGCTTCTTCCTGCACGTGCCTTTTCCCTCGTCCGACCTGCTGGCCGCGCTGCCCAGCCACCAGCGCCTGTTCGAGGGCTTTTCCTCCTACGACCTGATCGGCCTGCAGACCGACCGCGACCTCGAGCGCTTCCAGGATTACGTGCGCCTGTACGGCGGCGGGCGCGTTGCGCAGCGCGGCGTGCTGGATGCGCCGTCCGGGCGCCGCTTCCGCGCCGACGCGTTCCCGATCAGCATCGACACCGCGCGCATCGCGCAGCTTGCGAGCGAAGCGGTCAACAAGCCCAGCGTGAAGCGGCTCGCGGCAAGCATGTCAGGGCGCGACCTCGCGATCGGCGTGGACCGGCTCGACTATTCCAAGGGCCTGCCCGAGCGCTTCCGCGCATTCGCGAACTATCTCGAACGCTTTCCGCAGCAGCGCGGCGGGCTCACGTTCCTGCAGATCGCGCCGGTCTCGCGCGGCGACGTCGCCGAATACCGGCATCTGCGCGAGGAACTCGAACAGCTCGCCGGCCACATCAACGGCTCGCATGCCGAGCCCGACTGGACGCCGGTGCGCTACGTCAACCGCAACTACCCGCACCCGACGCTGACCGGCTTCTACCGCATGGCGCGCATGGCGCTGGTCACGCCGCTGCGCGACGGCATGAACCTCGTTGCGAAGGAATTCGTCGCGGCGCAGAACCCGGACAATCCGGGTGTGCTGCTGCTGTCGCCGTTTGCGGGCGCCGCGCGCGAACTCGACGGCGCACTGATCGTGAACCCGTACGACATCGACGGCGTCGGCGATGCGATTGCACAGGCGATGACGATGACGCTGGAAGAGCGACGCGAGCGCTGGCAGCTGATGTTCGATCTGCTCTCGCGCTGTGACGTCACCGCTTGGCGGCGCGACTACCTCAAGGCGCTGCGCGAGCCGGCACCGACGACGAAAAGCGCGACCTCCGCCCCCGTGAAAGCGACCGAGAGGCCGCGCCCGCGCCGCCGCGTGGAAGACAGCAGCGGTGGAACGGCAGACCGGCGCTCCGGCGCGGATCGCCGTTACCTCACCGCGGGTGAATGGGCGGCGCCGCTTAACTGAAGGCCGGACTGCGCGCGGTGGGCGCAGTCAGCGGGCCGTGGTCCAGATCACCGATGCCATGCGTCCGGTGCGACGGTCGCGCCGGTGCGAAAAGAAGCGCTGCGAATCGGCAATCGTGCTGAGCCCGCCACCATGGATCTGCGCGGCGGGCACGCCGGCCGCCTGCAGCCGGCGCCGGGCGAGCGCATAGAGATCCACGCGCCAATGCAGCGGACGCGTGCTGCAGAACGCATCGCCGCAGCTCCAGTCGCGCGAGACGAACGCGTCGTACACCTCGAGACCGATTTCGTATTCGCCCGGTCCCGCCGCCGGGCCCAGCCAGGCGAGCACGCGATCGGGCGACGTCCGCATCGCCCCGACTGTCTGTTCAAGCACGCCATCGACCAGGCCGCGCCAGCCCGCGTGTGCGCCAGCAACTTCGCGCCCGTCCAGACTGCACAGCAGCACCGGCAGGCAGTCGGCGGTGAGGATTGCCAGCACGGTATCGGCGGATGCGGTTACGGCCGCGTCCGCTTCGGGCTCGTGCTGCAGGCCCGGTCCGTCGACATGGACCACTGACGTGCCGTGAACCTGCCGCAGCCAGTGGGGCGTCGACGGCAGTCCGAAACGCTCAACGAGTTCGCGTCGGTTCGCGTCCACGACGTCGGGCGCATCGCCGTCGGCCGCGTAGCGATTACCGAGATTGAACGCATCGAACGGCGGCTGCGAGCAGCCCGCCCCGTAACGCACCGTGGTGAATGCCTGCACGCCCGGCGGCGCCGGCCAGTCGGCCGGCAGACACGGCCGCTGGTTCACCGCCCGCGCTCCGCCGCCTCGCGCGTGTCCTCGCGCAACCGATCGGCGAGCGCGACCATGTCGGCCGGGACTGCCGCGGTGCAGCGGATGCGCTCGCCGCTGACGGGATGCGCGAACTCCAGCGTCTCGGCATGCAGCGCCTGGCGACGGAACCCGCGCAGCGCCTCCACCAGCTCCGGCGTCGCCCCGCGCGGCAGTTTCAGCGGGCCGCCGTACAGCGGGTCGCCAACGATCGGGTGCTTGAGATGCTGCATGTGCACGCGGATCTGGTGCGTGCGGCCGGTTTCGAGCCGGCATTCGAGCAGCGTGTGCGCACGGAAGCGCTCGCGCAGTCGGTAATGTGTGACCGCTTCGCGACCGTCGTCGCGCACGGCCATGCGGATGCGGTCGCGCGGGTGGCGGTCGATCGCGGCATTCGCGGTACCGCCCGACACCAGCGCGCCGACCACGACCGCGAGGTACTGCCGGTGCACCGCGCGCGAGGACAACTGGTCGATCAGCGCGGTGTGCGCCGGCAGCGTGCGTGCGACGACCATGACGCCGGACGTGTCCTTGTCCAGGCGGTGCACGATGCCGGCACGAGGCAATGCATTGAGCGAGGGGTCGCGATGCAGCAGCGCATTGACCAGCGTGCCGGCCGGGTTGCCCGCGCCCGGATGCACGACGAGGCCCGCGGGCTTGTCGATCACAATGACGTGCTCGTCCTCGTACAGGACGTCGAGCGCGATGTCCTCGGGCTCGGAATGCGTCTGCACCTCCAGCACGACGCTGAGCGTGACCTGCTCGCCGCCGCGCACGGGATCGCGCGGCCGCACGACCTCGCCGTTCAGGCGCGCGTCGCCGGACTTGATCCAGGTGGTGAGCCGGGAACGCGAGTAATCGGGGAACAGTTCCGCCAGCACCGCATCGAAGCGGCGGCCGGCACTGGAGTCGGGAACAATGGCGTGGAGCGGCGCGTCGGACATCGGACAAGCACGATTCAGGGCGCTGCCCCGGGGACTGCTATTATCCGCGCTTCTTTCGCGCTACGAGCTTCCGGTGCCAGTCGATTCCGCCATGACCCATCGCCCCTCCCGCTCCGTCGTCCGCGCCGGCCTGGTCCTGGCCGCGCTCATCGCCGTCGGCGGCAGTGGCTGCGCCCGCGTCGGCAAGATGTTCAAGAAAGACAACGCAGACGAGGGGCAGCCGGTCGAGCAGATCTACGACAAGGCGCACCGCTCGATGACGAACACCAACTGGGCCGGCGCCGAGCAGAGCTTCAAGCGGCTGGTTGCGCAGTACCCGTACGGCCCCTACACCGAGCAGGCGCTGATCGAGACCGCGTACGCCCAGTACAAGGCCGGCAAGCACGAGGATGCGGTCAGCAGCATCGATCGTTTCATCCGCACCTACCCGACCCACCGCAACATCGCGTACCTGTATTACCTGCGCGGGCTGGTGAACTCCAGCCGCGACACCGTGTTCCTGCAGAAGGTCTGGCGCCTGGACGCGAGCCGCCGCGACCTCGCCACGCCGCAGCAGGCGTACAACGATTTCTCGATCGTTGCCGAGCGCTATCCGAACAGCCGTTACGCCGCTGACGCGCGCGAGCGCATGGCGGCGCTGCGCAATACGTTCGCGCGCCACGAGCTGGAAACCGCACTGGCCTATTTGCGCCGCGACGCATACGTCGCCGCCGCAAGCCGCGCGAAGTACCTGCTCGAAACCTATCCGCAGAGCGTGCACCAGAACGACGCCGTCGCCACGCTGGCCGCCGCCTACACCGGGCTGGGCAACGAGGCACTGGCCACCGAAGCCCGCGGCCAGCTGCAGAAGAGCGCGCCGAACCATCCGTACCTGAGCGGCAAGTGGCCGGACTTCCCGGGCAACCTGCGCAAGCTCAACCCGTTTGCAGGCGAGAAGTCGGCGCTGGACAACGACTGAGTCGTCGCAGCTTCGATCCGGAAGCGCCGCCCTCGGGCGGCGTTTCTGTTTTTACAGCGCAATGGATCGGACACACCGTGCCGATCGCGCAACGTCATGCGCCCACAGGCACTCCTACACTGCGACCTTTCACGCAGGGAGTGCGCCATGACATCGCCGGAAATCCTTCGCTACACCGCTTTCAGCCTTGACCCCCATGGCGGCAATCCCGCCGGAGTCGTCCCCGATGCGTCGGGCCTGGCGGCCGACGCGATGCAGCGCATCGCTGCCGATATCGGTTACTCCGAAACCGCGTTCCTCATCCCGGTGGATGCGCAGACGTTCGACGTGCGCTATTTCAGCCCGCAGGCGGAAGTGCCGTTCTGCGGTCACGCAACGATCGCCAGCGCGGTCGCACTTGCCGAGCGCGACGGCGCCGGTGCGTTGCGCTTGCGTACCGCGGCGGGCGAAGTCGCGGTCGATACCGAACGCACCGCCGACGGACTGCGAGCGACGTTGACCAGCGTTGTGCCGCAGGTACATCCCGCGCCTTCGGAGCTGGTTGACGCCGCGCTTCACGCATTGCGCTGGGACCGCTCGGACCTGGATGCGGGCCTGCTGCCGCGTGTCGGGTACGCAGGCGCCCGTCATCTGATCCTCGTCGTGGCAACGCGCGAACGCCTGTCCCGGCTGGACTACGACTTCGATGCGCTACGTGAGCTCATGCTGCACCACGAACTGACGACCGTAGCGCTGGCGTGGCGGGAAACCGAAACGCGTTACCACGTACGCAATCCCTTTCCAGTCGGCGGTGTTGTCGAGGATCCGGCGACCGGCGCAGCGGCGGCCGCATTCGGCGCGTACCTGCGCGAGCTCGGCCACATCAAGCCGCCGGCCACGGTCATGCTGCTTCAGGGCGAGGACATGGGTCGACCCAGCGAACTGACGGTATCGATCCCGGCGGCCGGCGGCATTTCAGTCAGTGGTTATGCAGTGGCTGTTGCGCCTGCGAATCCTGCTGCCGGCCTGCCGTCACCGCGCGCCACCTCGGCAATCGCGCAAAGCTGATCGCGGCGGTTGATCGCGATGCACGGCGCGTGCGTGCATCGAATCAAACCGTGCGCACCGCATGGCGGAAGCGACGCGGTTGCGCCGGTCCTCGCGTGCGCAGTCGCGCACGCCCGATGCATCAAGCGCGATAGCCGTTCGTAATCGGATACCGCCGCTCGCGCCCGAATGCCCGGCGTGAAACCTTCGGCCCCGGCGCGGCCTGGTGGCGCTTCCACTCGCTGATACGCACCAGTCGCACCACGCGCTCGACAATTTCGCGTTCGAAGCCGGCCGCGACGATCTCTTCAGTCGACTGTTCCTGGTCGACATGCCGCAGCAGGATCGCGTCCAGCACGTCGTACGGCGGCAGCGAATCCTGGTCCTTCTGGTTCTCGCGCAGCTCTGCCGACGGGGGACGATCGATCACGCCCGGCGGGATCACCACACCGCCGACGCTGTTGCGCCACTGCGCAAGCGCATACACCTCCGTCTTGTACAGGTCCTTGATCGGCGCGTAACCGCCGGCCATGTCGCCGTAGATCGTCGCGTAACCGACCGCGTATTCGCTCTTGTTGCCCGTGGTCAGCAGCAGACCGCCGAACTTGTTCGTCATCGCCATCATCAGCGCGCCGCGCACGCGTGATTGCAGGTTCTCCTCGGCCACATCCGGCGCGCGCCCGTCGAACGCCTGCGCAAGCGTGTCCAGATATCCTTGGAACGGCTTTTCGATCGGCAGCGTCATCATGCGCACGCCCTGCGCTTCGCACTGCAGCGCCGCCAGGTCGTTGGACAGGTCAGCGGTGTAACGCGATGGCATGCGCACCGCGGTGACATTCTCGGCGCCGAGCGCATCCACCGCGATTGCCAGCACGAGCGAGGAGTCGATGCCGCCGGACAGCCCCAGCCAGACCTTTTCAAAGCCGTTCTTGCGGCAATAGTCGCGCGTGCCGCGCACCACCGCGCGCCATGCCAGCGCCTCGCGGCTTTCGTCGACTTCCTCGACCCATTGCACAGGCGTGAAGCGCTGGGTGGTGGCGTCGAAATCCGCCACCAGCCACTGGTCGGTGAATGCGGTCGCAGCGGGATGCACGCGGCCATCGCCGTCGGCGACGACCGACGCGCCATCGAACACCACGGCATCCTGTCCGCCCACTGTATTGAGATACGCGAGCGCCGCGCCGGTCTCACGCGTGCGTGTCTCCAGCAACGCATCGCGCATCGCGCTCTTGCCGTGTTCAAACGGCGAAGCGTTCGGTACCAGCACCAATTGCGCGCCGGCGCGTACCGTGTCCGCCAGCGGCTCGGCGAACCACAGGTCCTCGCAGATCACCAGGCCGACCTGTACGCCGCCAACCTCGAACACGCATACGTCGCGATCCGGATCGACATCGAAATACCGGCGCTCGTCGAACACCGCATAGTTCGGCAATTCACGCTTGCGGTAGGTGTGCTCGATGCGGCCCTCACGCAGCACGCTTGCCGCGTTGTAGACCACGCTGCCCACGCTCTGCGGCCAGCCGACCACCGCGACGATGCCACGCGTCGCAGCTGCGATACGCGTGATCGCGGCTTCGCAGTCGGCGAGGAACGAGGGACGCAGCAGCAGGTCTTCCGGCGGATAACCGCTGAGCGCGAGTTCCGGAAACAGCACGATGTCGGCCGCGTATTCGTCGCGCGCGCTGGTGATCATCGCGGCGATGCGCTCGGCGTTGCCGGCGACCGCGCCAACGGGGAAATCGAATTGCGCCAGGGCGAGGCGAAGCGGCTTCGACATGCGTCATCCCGCATCCGGTCAGCGGGCCGGATCGTGCCGCGATTCTACTGCGCGCCGCGAAGCGGCCGTGCATTGCGCCACAAGGCAGTGCGCGCTCACGACGCGCGCTGCCACAAAGAAAAAGGCCGCCCTGAGGCGGCCTTTTTTAGCTCACGCTGGCGCTGGCTCAGCCGGCCAGGCGCTTCGCGATCGCCGCGCCGAGGTCGCCCGGCGACTTCACCGTGGTGACGCCGGCCTTTTCCATCGCCGCGAACTTGCCTTCGGCCGTGCCCGAGCCGCCCGACGCGATCGCGCCCGCATGGCCCATGCGCTTGCCCTTAGGCGCGG
>CADCUA010000386.1 GCA_902805755.1 uncultured Lysobacter sp. | reverse complement strand
CGAGGCCGAACTTGTCGGCGCGGTTGATGACGATGGTGTTCGCGTTCGGAATGTCGATGCCCGATTCGATGATCGTCGTGCACAGCAGCACGTTGAAGCGCTGCTTGTGGAAATCAAGCATCACGCGCTCGAGCTCGCGCTCGGGCATCTGGCCGTGCGCGATGCCGATGCGCGCATCGGGCACCAGCTCCTGCAGCTCGCGCTGCATGCGCCCGATGCTCTCGACGTCGTTATGCAGGAAGTACACCTGTCCGCCGCGCGAAAGCTCGCGCTGGAAGGCCTCGCGCAGCTGCGCGTCGTTCCACGGCACGACGAACGTCTGCACCGCGAGGCGATGCGCGGGTGGCGTTGCGATGATGGACAGATCGCGCAGGCCCGCCATGGCCATGTTGAGCGTGCGCGGGATCGGCGTCGCGGTGAGCGTGAGCAGATGCACGTTCGCGCGCAGAGCCTTCAATGCTTCCTTCTGGCGCACGCCGAAGCGTTGCTCCTCGTCCACGATGACGAGGCCGAGGTCCTTGAAGCGCACGTCCGGCTGCAGCAGGCGGTGCGTGCCGACGATCACGTCGATCGTGCCCTCGGCGACCTTTGCCAGTTCCTCGACGATTTCCTTCTTCGACTTGAAGCGCGACAGCACTTCGACGCGGATCGGCCAGTCGGCGAAGCGGTCGCGGAAGTTGCGGTAATGCTGTTCGGCCAGCAGCGTCGTCGGCACGAGCAGCGCGACCTGTTTGCCGCCGGCCGCGGCGGCGAATGCGGCGCGCACCGCGACTTCGGTCTTGCCGAAACCGACGTCGCCGCACACCACGCGGTCCATGGGCTGGCTGCTCTGCAGGTCGATGATGACGGCGCTGATCGCCGACGCCTGGTCCGGCGTTTCCTCGAACGGAAAGCCGGCGGCGAACGGCTCGTACATCGCGCGGTCCACGTCGATCGCAAGACCCGCGCGCGCCTGGCGCTTGGCCTGGATTTCCAGCAGCTCGGCGGCGACGTCACGGACTTTCTCCGCGGCCTTGCGCTTGGCCTTGGTCCACTGCTCGCCGCCCAGCGAATGCAGCGGCGCGGTTTCAACCGATGCGCCGGAATAGCGGTTGATCAGGTGCAGCTGCGATACCGGCACGTACAGCCGATCGCCCTTCGCATATTCGATGTCGAGGAACTCGCCGGGCATGCCGCCCACGTCCAGCCTGACCAGGCCGCGGTAACGGCCGACGCCGTGATCCTCGTGCACGATCGGCGCGCCTTCGGTCAGTTCGCCGAGGTCGCGGATGATCGCTTCGGGCTCGCGGCCGACGCGCTTGCGGCGGCGCGGCTGGCTGGCACGTTCGGGGAACAGCTGGCGCTCGGTCAGCACCGCGATGGCAGGCTTCGTCAGCGCGAAACCATCGTCCAGCGGCGCGACCGCGATCGCGAAGCGCGGCAGCGTCAGCGGATCGCTGTGCTCCTTGCGCAGCGGGGCGCCGGGGCCGGTCGGTGCTGGCGTTGCACCGGTGTCGAAACAACCGGCGAACGCACCCCAGTCGGGCACGACGTCCGGCGCGAGGCCGGCCGCATTCAACAACTCGATCAGCGCTTCGCGCCGGCCCGGGGAATCGGCCGCGATCAGGGTGCGCCCGGGATAGCTGCCGAGGAACAGCTTCAGCGCATCGGCCGGTGCGTGGTCGCGTGCGGTCAGCGGCAGGATCGGTGCAGGCTGGTCGGCGAGTGCATGCGCGCGTTCGAACTGCGCGTGACCCTCGGCGCAGACTTCGACCCGTACGCCCTGGTTGAGCCGCTCGCGCAATGCGTCGGGCGTCAGGTACAGCTCCTCGGGCGGCAGCAGTGGGCGTTCGAGATCGTGCCGGCGCTGGTCGTAACGCTCGCCGGTCTGCTTCCAGAACAGGTCCGCCGCGCTGAAGATGCCGTCGCCGACGATGGGCAGCACGTTGCCGCCGAGGTAATCGAACAGCGTCGCTGTCTCCTTGAAGAACAGCGGCAGGTAGTACTCGATGCCGGCCGGCGCGATACCGGCTTTCAGATCCTGGTAGAGCGTGCTGCGGCGCGTGTCCACGTCGAAGCGGTCGCGCAATGTGTCGAGTGCGCGTTTGATCGACGCTTCGTCCAGCGGCAGTTCGCGGCCGGGCAGCAGGTGGATCGATTCGACCTTGTCCAGCGAGCGCTGCGATTCGGGATCGAACAGCCGGATCGTGTCGATCTCCTCATCGAGCAACTCGATTCGGAACGGCTGCTCGGCGCCCATTGGATACACATCGAGCAGGCCGCCGCGCACGGCGAAGTCACCCGGGTCCAGCACCTGCGGCACGTTGCGGTAGCCGGCGGCTTCGAGACGGCGCTTTTCCGCGTCCATGTCCAAAACCTGCCCGACCTTGACGTCGAAGTTGCCGCCGACGACGTGCTTCGGAGGCGCGAGGCGCTGCAGCAGCGTCTGCACCGGCACCACGACGATGCCGCGTTCCAGCGTCGGCAGGCGGTGCAGCGCGGCGAGGCGCTGGCTGACGAGGTCGGGATGCGGGCTGAACTGGTCGTAGGGCAGCGTTTCCCAGTCGGGGAAATGCAGGATTGGCGGCCACGCCCGGCGCTGCACCATCGGCACGTCGCGCTGCGGCTGCACGTCGCA
>CADCUA010000385.1 GCA_902805755.1 uncultured Lysobacter sp. | reverse complement strand
CGCGTGCTGCCGTGAGCGGGCCACTTCCACGCGAGCAGCGCGTCGCCGCAATCCGCGCCGCGCTCGAGACCGCCCTCGCGCCGGTTGCGCTGGACGTCATCGATGAAAGCCATCGCCATGCCGGTCACGCCGGTGCCCAGGACGGGCGCGGGCATTTCCGTGTCGAGATCGTCAGTGATGCGTTTGCGGGGATGGCGCCACTCGCCCGGCATCGCGCGGTCTATGCCGCGGTCGGTGAGTTGATGGCCACGGACATCCACGCCCTGGCGATCAGCGCCCGGACGTCGACGGAAGCGGGCTGATCCTGGTGGACGCCCGCGCCGGGTTCACGCGCACCAGTGGACCTGGAGCGGCGTGGGCCCCTCGAGGGCCGCAAGCACTGGCCACGACTCCGTATTGCCACTCGCGATCGCGTACTGGAATGCCTCGCGCTGTTCGAGGCCGCGTATCAGAAGGATGCGCGAGCGGGCTCGCGCCAGACCGGTCGGTGTGATCGTGATGCGGCGCATCCACTGGCGTGCAGACGGGCAGCCGCTCGCGTCCACCGCCATATAGGCATCGCGACAGCCGAGCGCGCGGTCAAGCTGCGTCATGTGTGGGAAAAGCGATGCGATGTGCCCATCGTTGCCCATCGTGAGTACCGCGGCGCTGGCCTGTTGCAGGCCATGTGCGCTCGCGCTTGCGACCGCGTCCTCGATCCGGCGGCCGGGCTGCGTAATCGGCTCGAGCCTCGCATCGACTGCGTGGTCCAGGAGCAGGCACTCCCGCAGTCGCCACACGTGGCTGTCGGGGTCGTCGGGTTGCAGCCAGCGTTCGTCGAGCAGCGCCAGGTCGACACGCGTCCAATCCAGTGGCGCCTGTGCCAGCGCCCGGTACACGGGCTCCGCGATGTCATTCGCCGTCAGTAGCAGCCGCGCGCGCGGCCGGTGCAGCAGATCGCGCCTGACCTCGGCGGCCACTGCGACGGCCGATGCCCAGACCCAGACATCGGCGTTGCGGTGCAGGTGCAGGACGTAGCGTCCGGCCTCCGGTTCCGGCACGACATGGTCGGCGGGCAAGCGGTCAGGGTTGAGCATCACGGCACCTCCAAGGCGGGAACGCACCAAGTCGGGCCGCAGGCGCCGAGCCAATGGGGAAAGGCCGGCGCGGACGCTCGCGGTTGCAGCCCAAGGCTGCAGCTCGATCTTGCGAGCCTTGAATGGCTTGGGAAGTGACGCATGTCTCATCCATAAGGTCCGGTCGCCGCCAGCGTGCTTCGGTTCAGCGGGGAGCTACCACGCGTGGGCTGCTGATGCGAAGCGTCGCCGGCCGGCGCGCGAGGTTGCCTGTTCTGATTTGACGAACCCGTGAACGCGAGCAGGTCACGCATAGCGCCCCGCTATACTCGACGGTTGCGCCCGTCCGGCGCAGCCACGTGGTCCTGCCAAAGGGCTCGATCAATAGGAATCACGGCCGCGCCACCGCGCGCCAGAGGGCAGCACCGCCGCATGCGTCTTTCCACGATCAAGCTTTCCGGCTTCAAGTCGTTCGTCGATCCCACCACGATGCACCTGCCCACGAACATGACGGGCGTGGTGGGTCCGAACGGGTGTGGCAAGTCCAACATCATTGATGCGGTCCGCTGGGTGATGGGCGAAAGCTCGGCCAGCCGCCTGCGTGGCGACTCGCTGACGGACGTGATCTTCGCCGGCTCCTCGGCGCGCAAGCCGGTGTCGCAGGCGATGGTCGAGCTGATCTTCGACAACTCCGACCACACGATCACCGGCGAGTACGCTGCGTTCAACGAGATCTCGGTGAAGCGCACCGTCAGCCGTGACGGCAGCAGCCAGTACTACCTCAACGGGGCGAAGTGCAGGCGTCGCGACATCACCGACCTGTTCCTCGGCACCGGCCTCGGCCCGCGCAGCTACTCGATCATCGAGCAGGGCATGATCAGCCAGATCATCGAGGCCCGGCCCGAGGATCTGCGCGTCTATCTCGAGGAAGCCGCAGGCATCTCCAAGTACAAGGAGCGCCGCAAGGAAACCGAAACCCGCATCCGCCACACCCGCGAAAACCTCGCGCGCCTGACCGACCTGCGCGACGAGGTCGGCAAGCAGCTCGAGCACCTGAAGCGCCAAGCGCGGCAGGCGGAGCAGTACCAGACGATCCAGGCCGAGCGACGCGTTCGCGATGCCGAGTGGAAAGCGCTGGAGCACCGCGCCCTCGACCAGAAGCTGCGCGGCCAGCGCGAGAAGCTGGACCAGCAGGAAACGCGGTTGCAACAACTGATCGCGGAACAGCGCGAAGCCGAGCGTGAACTTGAAACCGGCCGCGTCCGGCGCGAAGAGGCCGCCGACGCGCTCAACCGCGCGCAGGCCGAGAGCTACGAGGTCAGCGGCGCGCTTGCCCGCATCGAACAGCAGATCCAGCACCAGCGCGAGATGTCCACGCGCCTGCAGCGCGCGCGCGACGAGGCGCAGACGCAGCTTGCGCAGATTGCGGCGCACATAGGCAGCGACCAGTCGCGCTTCGACACGTTGCAGGCCGCCGTCGAGGACGCCGAGCCGCGACTGGAAGCGCTGCGCGATGAAGACGCGGCGCGGCAGGATGCGCTGCGCGACGCCGAGACCCGGCTGTCGGAC
>CADCUA010000384.1 GCA_902805755.1 uncultured Lysobacter sp. | reverse complement strand
ACACGACGCTCTTCCGATCTATTGCGCGAATCCGGTCACGCACACCACGCAACGCAGTTGGCCGGGCGTGCCAAGTGCCGCTAACCTGCGGCGATGCGCGACACTCCGGCCATCCTCCTCAACACGGCATCGATCGAGCTCTGGCCGGCGCGCCTGGCGCGCGCGCGCAGCAATCGCGATGCACGGCTACTCGCGCAGGCCCGGCGCGTATTGCGGCGCAAGTCCGACGGCCGTTTCCTGGCGGCCGAGCTCCCCGACCGGCTTGTCCCGCTGCTGCCGCACTGGGACCGGCAGCCCGGCGTGAACACGGCATTGCGTGCGCTGGGCAGGGCCGCCGCCGCGCCGGCACGCGTGCGGGAACTGCCGCTTGAAGGGCTGCACACGCGCCTGGACCGGCTTGGCCTGGATGCGGGCGAGTACGCCAATCGAACCGGCCTCGCACTCATCGCCGAACCCGACTGGCTCGCGTTCGCAGGGTTCGACCGTTACAGGCGACCGCTGTGGCTGCATGCAGAGGCCGCACGCGGGTGGCACCGCCTGCAAGCAGCGGCGTTGAAGGACAACGTGGTACTGGAAGCCGTGTCCGGCTACCGCAGCCACGACTACCAGCTCGGAATCTTCGATCGAAAACTCGCGCGCGGCCTAAACCTCGACCAGATCCTCAACGTCAACGCGGCACCGGGTTACAGCGAGCACCATTCCGGCCGCGCGCTCGACATCAGTGCACCCGGCGAGCCGGCTGCTGAAGAATCCTTCGAGCATACGCACGCGTTCGCATGGCTCCGCACTCATGCACCGGCGTACGGATTCGTCATGAGCTACCCGCGCGACAACCCTCATGGCATCGTTTACGAGCCCTGGCACTGGTGCTTCCGCGCTTCGGAGCTGGACACCGCCCAGGCGTAGCGGACCGCTCGCCCTTTCAGAGTCTGGCGGCATTCACCCGCCGTAACCGGCAGCGCAATGTGATCGCAACGCAGCGACGGCTACGACCCGCGCCGACTGCATACATCAATGCCGATTTCGTCAGTCGCTCTGCGAACGTTTCGTGCCGACAGTGCCTGCAGCCGCGTCGGCAACGCGCCACAAATAGAAGCTCGCATAGGTTCGATACGGCGCCCAGCGGTCTGCGCGCACCAGCAGCTCTTTCGGTGTCGGCAGCGCCTCGAGTGCATCCACGCGCTGCAGGCCCTTACGCACCCCCAGGTCGTCCACCGGCAGCACGTCCGGCCGGCCCAGACGGAACATCAGCATCATTTCGACTGTCCACCGCCCGATGCCGCGCACCGGGACGAGTGCATCGATGATCGCCGCCTCGCCCATGTACGACATCTGCCGGCAATCAGGAATCGCACCGACGAGCTCCCGCGCGGACAGGTCACGCAGCGCCAACAGCTTGTTGCCCGACACGCCGCACGCGCGCAGGGTCAAATCGTCGCAACGGCCGAGTGTGTCGGCATGCAGGCGGCCGCTGCCGATTGCGGCTTCCACGCGCGACACGATCGTCGCTGCGGCCTTGCCACTGAGCTGCTGGTAGAGGATGGCGCGCGCCAATGCGTCAACCGGATCGAACGGTTTGCGCCAACGCGGCTCGCGTTGCAGCGGGCCGAGCCTGCGCATCCATGCACCCAGCGCACGATCGCGCCTGACGAGATGATCGAAGGCGGCCTCGACGTCGAAACCCCGTGCGTATCGTGGCATCGTCAGCGCCTCGCGATCACTGCCGCCTGCAGCAACCAACCCGCGATCATCAGTGTTCCACCCCAAGGCGCGAACCGTGTCGACGTGCCGAGGAAATGCGCGACGGCGAGGCTGCCACTGAAAAGCAGCGTGCCCAGCAACAACACCACGAGTGCCGCACCGCCCATGCGCGAGACGGTTATCGGCGCGAACGCTGCAAGCGCGACGCCGTGCACCAGCCCCAGTCCTGCCGCAAGAAAGAGCCTTGTCTGATCAGGACCGGAGGCTGCGTGCGAGGCATACGCGGAAAGCGCGACCGCGGCGCCTGCGGTCAATGCACCCGATGCACCCGTGATCCTTACAAGAAAGCGTGGCGCAGACGTGTTGTTCATTGTGAAACCCGGCATCGACGTTGCAGGCAAACCGCCACGAAGTGTGACACGCAAAAAAAACGCCGCGGAAGCCGCGGCGTTTCATGCCTCAGTTATGAAGCGCGATCACTTCACCGTCCAGTACACACCGAACTCGCCCTCGGGGGTGAAACCCGCCGGGATACCGGCGTTCCAGGTCTCGTACGGACGTTCGATCGTTTCGTAACCACGCGTCAGCGACCAGCCGCGAAGCGCGTCGCGCATCTTCGGAAGGTTCGCCATGTGGCCCTTGAACACCGTGGCGGCGATCTTGGCCGGCTCGTTGAACGCGACCTGGACCGGGCCTTCCAGCTTGATGCCTTCCAGCTTCGTCACCGGGCCCGTCTCGCCCGCCTTGCGCACCGGCTGGGCGACGTCGAACGAATAGGTTTCAGCGCCGAATTCATTGGTGACGATGCGCACCGGACCCGCCGCTTCGAGGCCGTTCGCAGCCATCACCTTGCGGATCCACTCCATGTTGCTCTGCATCTGGGCCTGGACCTTGGCGTTGTCACGCTCGACGGCCGAGGGCACGACCAG
>CADCUA010000383.1 GCA_902805755.1 uncultured Lysobacter sp. | reverse complement strand
GCGGCTGCGCCAGGTCGAGGACGACATCGAAGCACCGACGCAGCAGCTGCATGAGATGGCGATGTCGCTGGTGGACGAGGTCGTCGCGTCCGAAGCGTTGCTGACGCGACTGGCAATCCCATCCGCGTACTGGGACTGGATCGCGCAGTCTTGGCGCGAACGCGAGCCGCATCTGTACGGCCGCATGGACCTGGCCTACGACGGCGCCGGCCCGGCGAAGCTTTACGAGTTCAACTACGACACGCCGACGTCGCTGTATGAAAGCGCGTACTTCCAGTGGCTGTGGCTGGAGCAGCAGATCGAGCGCGGCGTCTTGCCGAAATCGGCCGACCAGTACAACCGCATCCAGGAGCTGCTGTGCGAGACGTTCGCGCAGCTCGCACGCGACAAGCGCATTGAAACGCCCGTGCATTTCGCGGCGGTCGAAGCGTCGCCGGAGGACCGCGGCACCGTGCGCTACCTGCGCGACTGCGCCGAGCAGGTCGGCATCGAGACGATCGAACTGGCGGTCGAGCAGATCGGCATGAGCGCGGACGGCTGGTTCACCGATCTCGACGATCGCGTGATCCGCACGCTGTTCAAGCTCTATCCGCTGGAATGGATGTTCGCCGAGGAATACGGGCCGAAGCTGCAGGCCTCGCGCGTGCAGCTGATCGAGCCACCGTGGAAGGCCGTGCTCAGCAACAAGGGCGTGCTGCCGTTGTTGTGGGAGCGGCATGAAGGCCATCCGAACCTGCTGCCGGCGTTTTTCGACGAGGGCGCCGAGCTTGCCGCCGGCTGGGTCCGCAAGCCGCTGTTCTCGCGCGAGGGCGCGAACATCGAACTGGTTGCCGCCGATGGCGCGCGTCTGTCCAGCGACGGCCCCTACGGTGACGCGCCGCGCATCCGCCAGGCGCTGCACCCGCTGCCGTGCATGGACGGGCAGTACCCGCTGGTGGGCAGCTGGGTCGTCGCCGATCTCGCTGCCGGCATGGGCCTGCGCGAGGACACCGGCCCGATCACGCTGGACACCTCCCGGTTCATGCCCCATGCGATTGATGAGTGATACCGAGCACAAAAACGGTTATCCACGAGATCATCAGGGTGATGCGTAAACTTAAAGTATTGCGTGAGGTTTAACGACCTATTAACCTTGCCTGCGTCCGGCCTTGCCGGCGCCATGCACCGTCCTCCGGCCCTGCCGGATTTTGAGGAGGCCCCGTGCCTCCTTTTTTCTTTTTCGCGCTCGCTCACCCGTTAGACGAAGCCAAGGCGTGTGTTGAGTGGCCTTGGACGGTGCGTGGATGGCCGCGCCGCTCAGCTCGAACGCCTGCGCCGAGAGGTGCAAAGTGGCGGCGCGCTGCAATGTCGCCGGCGAGCCGGCCTCCTGCCTGCTGCCGTGGGCCGAGCCCGCGATTCGCCTCGCACCATCGCGGCACCCATGCAACCGGTTGCCGGGATAGAAGCGGAACGCGAAACAGCCGCCCCGTCGCGGCGCCTCGGCCGCACAGACGCCTCCCAGCCTGCTGCAAGTTAGATCCACTCCGATCGCGAGGACGCAAGCCAAACCGCGACGGGTGTGGCTTGTGGCTGCGGATGAGGCAGGTCACCATGCCGCTGCGTCTGGGGAGCCGCGTTCATGCCTATGTCATTGCGCCCGCTGGTGGTTGTGCTGTGCGTGCTGGCGATCGTCGCCGGCTGCGAGCGCGACCGCCTGTCCGCACGCATGCCCCGGCTGCTGACCCCGCCCGGGCCGGTGGACATGGTCGAGCGCCGTCTGGAGGAGTTGCGGGAAAACGACCTGGTCGGGTTCGCCCGTCGCGCAGTACCGCCGGCGCTATATGCCGAACTCGATACCGCCTGGGCCCTGGGCAGCAGCCGCTGGCCGCTGACCGAACTGCCGCTGGATGAGCGCCTGCCCGGGCTGCTGGCGGCACTGTCCGAGCCGCAGGCCGAGCGCACCCTGTCGGCCAGCTACCGGCGCGAGTTTGCCGGTGCGCACGCCGAACTGCGGTCGGCGGCGGGGACGCTCGGCACCCTGAGCGGCCGCTACCTGCGTTCGGAAGGCGACTACAGCGCGAACGAGCGCGCCCACTATGTCCAGCTCGTCGACGCGCTTACACACTGGGGACAGCGTGCGCCGCTGGGTGAGCCGGTGCGTGCGCGGCAGGCGATTGCACGCCTGACGGGCGCGGCGCGCCGCACCGGATTCGACGGCGAGGCGGCACTGTCGGACGCCGGCATGCGCACCAGCCTCAAGCGGCTGGGCCCGTTCTTCGGCGAACTCAAACAGGTGCTCACCGGTTACGGGCTCGACTTCGACCATGCGTTCGCCACGGCGAGAATCGAGCTGGTGCGCCAGCAGGGTGATCACGCGCAGGTCCGCGTGCGCTACGCCCTGGCGGGCCGTCCGGTCGAGGCGCGCCTGGATATGGAGCGCCTGGATGGACACTGGTACCTGAGCGACGTGCTACGCCATGCTCGCGCCCAACGGCGGCCCGAACTGCTGGCGAAAGCGCCGGGACAGGCGTTGCCGGGCGAATAGGCATAATGGGCGTGATGCCCAAGCAAACGCCCCTGCCTTTTACCGATGCCGCGGCGCCTGCCGCTGGTCTCACGTCCATCAGCGTGCCCGGTGGCGACGGTGCACAAACCGGCACCGCGCTGGCGGAACCGGTGGCGCCGGTCGACACCACCGCGCTATCGGCCGCGTCCGCCCCAGGCGGCGATACGCCATCACCCGTGGAACCGCCGGCCATGCCTGAAGGCGCGGTGCCGGGCGGCAACGCAGCAAGCAACGGCGCTGATGACGCAGCCGCACTGGAGCGTTTGAGCGCCCTGCGGCCGCGGCCGGTCGACCCGTTGCCCCCCGGTCAATCAGAACCCGTACAGACCGTACTGCCCGTCCCACCCGCACCGCCGATGCCGCCCATGCAGCCGGCCGAGGCCGTGCCGGTCGCTGTGCGCCCGCCGTGGTGGATGCGCCTGCTCGGCCGCCTGATGGCGCCGTGGGTGGATCTCAAGATCGAACCCGAGGTGCCGCGCGAGCACGCGCCGCAAGGCTGGAATGGCGGCCCGGTCTGCTACGTGCTCGAGGATTACGGCCTGTCGAACGCGCTGCTCCTGGAACGCGCGTGCCGCGAGGCCGGCCTGCCATCGCCGCTGCAAGCGCTGCCCGGCGATCCCGTCGGCCGCAAGCGCGCGTACGTTGCGCTGTCACGGCGCAACGCCGGCGGCGCGCTCGCTCCCTTGCCGGTCTCGCTGAGCCAGGCGCCGCCACCGGCAAAGACGCATTCGGGCTCGCTCGCGCGCCTGATCGAGGCGCACCGCGAAGACCCCGCGCTGAACGTGCAACTCGTGCCGGTCTCGATCTTCGTCGGCCGCGCACCGGACAAGAACAGCGGCTGGTTCTCGGTGCTGTTTTCGGAAAACTGGACGCTGGTCGGTCGCTTCCGGCGCCTGCTCGCGATCGCGCTCAATGGCCGACACACGCTGGTGCGTTTCAGCCCGCCGGTGTCCCTGCGCGGGGTGATCGACGAAGGCCTGCCGCCCGAACGCACGGTGCGCAAGCTCTCGCGCGTGCTGCGAACGCACTTCCGCCTGATCCGCGCCGCGGTGATCGGTCCGGACCTGTCCACGCGCCGCCTGCTCGTCGACCGCGTGCTCACCGCCGAGCCGGTGCGCGAGGCGATCGCCGACCAGGCGCGGCGCGACAAATCCCCGCCGGGCGATGCGTGGAAGAAAGCGCACGCACTCGCCTATGAAATCGCGGCCGACTATTCGCACCCGGTCGTGCGCTCGCTGAGCGTGATCCTCACGCCGGTCTGGAACCGCATCTATCGCGGCGTGCTCGTGCACCACCTCGAAAAGCTCAAGCAGGATGCGCCCGGACACGAGGTCGTCTATGTGCCCTGCCATCGCAGCCACATGGACTATCTGCTGCTGAGCTACCTGATGTACACGCGCGGCATCGTGCCGCCGCACATCGCCGCCGGCATCAACCTCAACCTGCCGGTGATCGGCATGGTCCTGCGCAAGGGCGGCGCGTTCTTCCTGCGCCGGTCGATCCGCGGCAACGTGCTGTATTCGGCGGTGTTCTCCGAATACCTCGCGCAACTGGTGTCGGGCGGTTACTCGATCGAATATTTCATCGAAGGCGGACGCTCGCGCACCGGCCGCCTGCTGCCGCCGAAGGGCGGCATGATCGCGATGACCGTGCGCGCGTTCCTGCGCCAGCCCACGCGCCCGGTGATGTTCCAGCCGGTGTACATCGGCTACGAAAAGCTCATGGAAGGCACGAGCTACCTCGACGAGCTCAGTGGCAAGCCGAAGCAGAAGGAATCGGTCTGGCAGCTGCTGAGCGGTATCCCGAAGGTGCTGCGCAGCAATTACGGCCAGGTGGTGGTGAATTTCGGCGAGCCGATCCGGCTGAACGACGTGCTGGCCGAATGCGGGCAGTGGAACGGCGAGCCGGTGGGCGAGGACGAGAAGCCCGCGTGGCTCGCGCCCACGGTCGACACGCTGGCCCAGCGCATCCAGGTCAACATCAACCGCGCCGCCGACGTCAACCCGATCAACCTGCTCGCGCTCGCGCTGCTGTCGACGCCGAAGCATGCGATGGGCGAGGCCGACCTGCTGGCGCAGATCGCACTGAGCAAGCGCCTGCTCGACGAATTACCGTATTCCGATCGCGTCACCGTGACGCCGCACACGCCGGCCGAGATCGTCGCCCACGGCGAGGAAATCAACGTGCTCACACGCACCGCGCATCCGCTCGGCGACGTGCTTGCGGTCGACGGCGAGAAGGCGGTGCTGCTGAGCTACTTCCGCAACAACGTGCTGCACCTGTTCACCGCCGCGTCGTGGATCGCCTGCTGTTTCCAGCACAACCGCCGCATGAGCCGCGCGCGCGTGCTGGAGCTGGGCCGCAGCGTGTACCCGTTCCTGCAGTCCGAACTGTTCCTGCCGTGGAGCAGCGAGGAGTTCGCCGAGCGGCTCGAGCGAACGATCGGCCTGTTCGTCAGCGAAGGGCTGCTGCAGCCCGGCGGCGAGGACGACGGTTCGCTGCTGCAGCGCAACTCCAGCCAGAGCGACGAGGTGTTCCGCCTGCGCGCGATCGGCCACTCGTTGCAGCAGGCGTTCGAGCGCTACTACATCGCCACGTCCGTGCTCGTTAAGAACGGCCCCGGCACGCTCAGCGCGGGCGAGCTGGAAACGCTGTGCCAGCTGGCGGCGCAGCGCTTGTCGCTGCTGTACGCGCCGGCCGCGCCGGAGTTCTTCGACAAGACGTTGTTCCGCGGCTTCATCCAGAAGGTGCGCGAGTTGCGTCTGGTGTGGGCCGACGGCAACGGCAAGCTGGTGTTCGATGAGCGCCTGGAAGCGTGGGCGCGCGACGCGAAAGTGATCCTGGGGCGCGAGCTGCGCCACAGCATCGAGAAGGTGAGCCCGGAAGCGGCGCAGCGCCCGGGCGCCTGACCGGCCCGGGGCTTACGCCGGCTCGTCCGGGATCAGCGCGCTTTCCAGCTGCGCGATGCAGTCCTTCAGGCGCAGCTTGCGTTTTTTCAGCCGCTTGACCGCCAGTTCATCGGCCTGCGCCATGCGTCCCAGCCGCTCGATCTGCGCGTCCAGATCGCGGTGCTCGGCGCGCAGCTGCATCAGCTGCCGCGAAACGGTGGCGGGGTCGGTGTTTTCGAACATGCTGGCAGCTTAGCGCGCGCCCGCTTCAGCGTCATGGCAGGCCCGGCCGGTAGAATGTGCGGGTCCTCGACCGCATGCCCATGAGCACGATCCTTCCCCTTCTCGAACCCCGTCCGCATGTGCGCGCCGATGCGCGCCGCGCGCACGAGCACAACAAGCTCGCCAAGCGCCTGCGCCACCAGGTGGGCCGCGCGATCGCCGACTTCGGCATGATCGAGGACGGTGACAAGGTCATGGTGTGCCTGTCCGGCGGCAAGGACAGCTACACGATGCTCGATGTCCTGCTGCAGCTGCAGAAAAAGGCGCCGGTGCGCTTCGAGCTCGTTGCGGTGAACCTGGACCAGAAGCAGCCGGACTTTCCCGAACATGTCCTGCCGCAATACCTCGAGTCGATCGGCGTCAGGTACACGATCCTCGAGCAGGACACGTATTCGGTGGTCACGCGCGTGGTGCCGGAAGGCAAGACCATGTGCTCGCTGTGCTCACGCCTGCGTCGCGGCGCGCTGTATTCCTACGCCGAAGCCGAGGGCTTCACCAAGATCGCGCTCGGCCACCACCGCGATGATCTGGTCGCGACGTTCTTTTTGAACCTGTTCTTCCACGCGAAGCTCTCGGGCATGCCGCCGAAGCTGCTCAGCGATGACGGCAAGCACGTGGTGATCCGTCCGCTCGCCTATGTGCGCGAGGACGACATCAGCGCGTACGCCGAGGCGAAGGGTTTCCCGATCATCCCGTGCAACCTGTGCGGCTCGCAGGAAAACCTGCAGCGCAAGCAGGTGAAGAAGATGATGGACGCGTGGGAGCGCGAAACGCCCGGGCGTGTGGAGACAATCGCGCGCGCGCTCGGTGACATCCGCCCGTCACAGCTCAGTGACTCGAAGCTGTTCGATTTCCTCGCGCTGGGTGCGCGTGGCAACGCACCACTGCCAGATGCGCATGCGTGGCTGGCCGGCGAGCCGCATGTGGCCGATTGATCCGATCCGTTCGACTCCCCCAGAAGGAACTGCGATGACTCCCAAGCCCCCCGCGCTGACCGCCGTGCTCGTCGCCGCGCTCGCCCTTGCCGCCTGCCGCCAGGAGGCGCCATTGGAAACGCCGCAAGCGGACGCGGTGGCCGCGACCGCTGAAGCGCCTGCGGCCGATGCCGCGCTGACACCGAACGCCGCGCCTGTACCGGCGGCCACGGCCGAGCCGACCGCCGAAGAGCTGGTCGCGCTTTCAAAGCAGAAAGCGATCGATCGCGCGCTGGCCGAGCAGCAGTTGCTGGAGGATGCGAACGGCCAGTGGGCGACCGGTGCACGGGCCAGTTCGACTTACGCGACGTTGATCAAGTCCGACCTCACCGACCGCAGGCCCGAGGCCGCGACCGGTGCGCCGGATGCGCAAAGCACCGGCTACGACAACCTGGGCTGGCAGCCCGAGAAGGACGGCGCCGGCATCGAGTGGCTGGAGCTGGATTTCGCAACCCCGACCAATGCCACCGCGCTGCGCGTGCGCCAGCTTGCGGCCCCGGGTGCGGTGATCAAGATCGAACTCATCGACGAAGCCGGCGCGCGCCACACCGTCTGGCAGGGCCGCGACGACACCGCATACGAAGCACAGCAGATCGGCTGGCTGCTGCGCACGTTCGACCGCACCGCTTACAAGGCCAAGGGCGCGCGCCTGACCCTGGCCACCAATGCCGTTGACG
>CADCUA010000382.1 GCA_902805755.1 uncultured Lysobacter sp. | reverse complement strand
AATTTCTCTGGAAAGGAACTCTCATGACTCACTTTTCAGCGTTCGTTCGCGCACCAAACCTTCCAGCAGAATCGACCGGCGGCGGACCGGCTTCGAACGGGACAACACAAACCCGGCTCCACGCCAGTGTTCAAGACTGCAGGCGTGACTCGCACAATCACGGCTGCCAGCCGTAGCTCAGCTTCACGAACAATCCGCGCGTGCTTGCGAACAGGTCGCGCTGTTCGTCATCCATGAATCCGCCGAGCGTGCCGCCCACGTATGCGGCCGTGCGTGGATTGATCTTGTAGGAATAGATCAGCTGCGCGCCGATGTCGCGAGCGCGCCGGTTGACCGGCTCGACGTACAGCGCGGGATCCTTGTCGACATGGCTCGCCTGCAGCGTCAGCCGCACGCGCTGTCGTGGATCGAGTTGCCATGCCATGCGCGTGTCCAGCACCGTCGCCTCGAACGCGGTGCCGCCGTCGCGACGAAGGCTCTGCTGGAACAGGTTGACGTTGAATGCGAGTCCACGGCCGAAGGAAAGCTCCGCGTAAACGTCGAAGAACCGTCCGTGGCCACGTCGCGATGCCGCGATATCGATCTGCGGGCCGGCGCGGAAGCTGCCGCCGATCTGCACGCCCGAGCGGGGCGTGAGGTTCGCGAACGCGCGCAGGTAGGCCTCGTCGAACAGAAGCTCATCCCAGAAGCGCACGCGGCTCATGCCGTGCAGGCCGAAGTTGCTCTGCAGCGGTCCGTTGAACGACAGCCGCGCCTCCACTTCGCGCTCGAGCAATTGGCCGTCGAAGCGGTGGGTAATGTCGAAGTCGGCGTAGAGCTGTGCGCGCGTGAGTCGCGAGCCTTTATCGAAGAACCAGTTACGCCCGCCGCCGACTTGCCCCTTGTCGTAGCCGACCTGTCCGATGAAACCAAGGTCGGCGCGGAAGCCGGGATCGATCTGCTCGGCCCAGGTCGACATGAACCAGTTGCGGCTGTCGTAGGCGTACTCGCCACGCAATGCATTGCCCGCGGGCGCGGCGTTGTCGAAGTCCAGTGCAAGCGGATAAACCGAATCGCTGCGCAGGGCCTGTGCCGTCGCGGTGTGATTGCCCTGCTGCCAGCGCCCGTCCACGCCGACGACGTCGTTGCGGTAGCCGTCGCCGTGACGCGCGGTGGCGACCAGGCCAAGGCTGGCGCTGGGATTCAGGTCGTGGCGGTAGCGGCCGACGAACACGTCCGCCGGCTGCTCGAGGATCTCGAAGCCGGAGCCGAGCACGCCCGGCACCAGCAATTGGGTCACCGAGTCGCGGGCGGCGAACGCACCGTAGGCCCCGCTGCCGGTGCGTCCGGTGATGCGCGCACCGTAATCGGGATCGGCGACCTGACGCGTGTAGAGCACCTGGAACGGCGTGTTGAAATAATCCGCGCCTTCCATGAAGAACGGGCGCTTTTCAGGAAAATACAGCGCGAAGTTGCTGGTGAGATCCAGCTGCGCGCGGTCGGATTCGACCTGCGAGAAATCCGGGTTGAGCGTGGCATTGAGGGTGAGGTTCGGCGTGGGCGCCCAGGCGATGTCCACGCCCGGTTCGATCTGCAGGCCATCGCCCTGCCAGTCGCCGCCGCGGCCTGCTCGCGACTGCGCGTCGGTCAGCGTCAGCGTCGGAACCACCTCGAGGTTACGGCCCTGGCGCGCGTCCTCCATGCCTTCGACTTTTGCCGCATGGCATAGCAGGCAGTTGCCCCCGCGCGGCACTGCGACATTCGCGAGCTGGTGACGGATATTTCGCGGATAGCTGCGGAATCCGATCACGCCCCAGCGTTTGACGACGTCGGTGTCGCGAAAGCGCAACGTGGAGAACGGAATGCGGATCTCCACGTCATACCCTTCGGACGTAACCTGCCCGGCGCTGGTCCACAGGCCATCCCACGACGCGTCCTCGTTGCCGGTGGCTTCCTCGCGGATGAGGTCCATCTGCACGCCAAGCGGGTTGACGAAGAACTCGTAGGCGCGGCGGCGGTCATCGAAGGTATCGAGCATCACGCCAACGAAGTCGTCGCTGAAGGCGCCGTCACGGTCGGTCAGGTGCGCGCGGATTTTCGAGGGATCGGGTTCGAGCGCGCGAAACGCGAGGTACAGCGCATCGGGCGTCGTCGCCATGCGCATCGTGGTGCGCACCGGCGCTGGGGTGTTGTCGCCGGGCGAGATCTCATAACCGAGTTCGACCGGCACCGCCTGCGACCAGGCAGCCTCATCGAGGCGGCCGTCGATCACGATGTCGCCGTCGATAGCCGGGATCCGCACTACGTCCTGGGCCGACACGGCGGGGGACGCAAGAAGCGCCAGCAAAAGAACGATACGGGTCGTTGTCATTGAAGATCTTGAATGGCGGGATCGGGCTGCAGCCGTCCGGCACCGGTCGGACCGCGGCAGTTCCGGGGTCGACGGTGCAACGGCGCGGAGCGCAGCGGGCGCGCGATGATGCGGCACGTCCGTCGCGTCCACCTGTGCCGTAAGTGCAATTGCAAACGCAGTGCTGCGGGAAGATCGAACCGCGAGAAACGCGCTGTGCTGTCGTCTGCGGATAGCGGCGGCCGGCACGCCTGATTGATGTCGCGTGCGCGCTCTCATCCAGGCGGTCGTGGTTTCGCCTGGGCGGGGCAGGCGTGTTGTTT
>CADCUA010000381.1 GCA_902805755.1 uncultured Lysobacter sp. | reverse complement strand
CCGCGAGTCGACCCGCAACCGCATCGACAGCGCGGCGCTCGGCCCACGCGATGCGCTGCCGCAACCGCTCGTGCAGCTCCTGCGCCGCGGCATCGGTGAACGTCGTCACTGCGATCTGTCGCGGGCTGAGTGGGGCTTCGCCTTCCAGCAGAAGGCGCAGGTACAGCACGGAAATCGTCCACGTCTTGCCGGTGCCGGCGCTGGCTTCGATCAAGCTGCGTCCGCCGGTATGCAGCGGCAGCGCACGCCAGTCGTCGATGCGGTCGGGCGCGGTATCTGCGAGCGCGGCATCCGTGCAGGTCATGCGGCCGCCGTTTCGCCGAAGTGGATCAGCCCGTGCAATTCATTGGCCGCTTCCAGCAGCGCCTCGAGATCGGGCGTGCCCGGGGCGAAGTCGCAGTCGCCTGCAAACAGACGCGCGTAGCCCGGTGCGTAATCGCGCTCGCCAATGCTGTGCGAGCCGCCCACCCACACGTCGCCCAGCTTTCCCGTCGTGGCCGCGCGCCAGCTCGTCTTCGGGAAATACCAGCGCGGGTGTTCCTGCGCGGCGACCCAGAAGCTCATCAGTGCTCCGACACGACGTGACAGGTCGGCGAGCCTGCTTTCGCAGCCGGCCGTATCGCGGGCCTGGACTGCCCGGACGAACCTGTCGTCCCATTCGTTGATCGAGCGCTCCCACTCACAGGGGCCGCTTCCGGTGAGCACGCACAGACGTGCCGGCCGCGTGCCCTGCGGATCGGACAGGCGCAACAGCGCCCATTCGACGAAGAGCTCGATGCGCGGCTTGAAGTCGAGTTTTGTTTCGTCGCGCCCGGGAAACAGGTCGAACACCCACGCCTGCTCGCCATTGCTGTAGCACCGGGCCAGCTCGCCGCGGATGCGCAACGGACCGGCCTGCTGGTCGATACGCAATGCAATGCGCTGCGGCACCCCGTAGTCGAACAACGCGTACTCGCCGCAGCGCTCGAGCAGCGCTTCGACTTTTTCCTTTTCCGCACACCATGCGGCGTCGCCGACGCGACCGGGCGGAAGCAGACCGCCGAGTCGCAGCCATGCCGGCGCTTTATCCGACAGCGTGCGGCCGGTCACCAGCGCATCCATGAAGACGCGGCGCGCCACGCTGTCGATCGCTTCGAACCGCGCATCGAGCGGTTCGCAGTCATCGAGCCGGCCCCGCTCGAGCGCATCGAGTCGCAGCTTCAGGCGCGTTGCAAGCAGCTGTCGGGCGGGATCGCGGTAGTAAGCGAGCACATCGCGGAGCGCGATGGGCTCGGCCGGAACACGCGGCGTCGCCGGCGCGCGCGCTGGCGCGAAGAACGGCCTCGCCTGCGCAGGGGTGGAGGCCGGGCGGATGCATAGGCCGGCAAAATCGTGCCGGAACGAGAACAGTGCCGGATCCAATCCGTCGAAATAGCGGACATCGAACGGCTGCAGCGGGTGCCGCACCAGCCAAGGCCGGCGCCATGCGCCCTGCCCGTCATCATCGGCGTCCGTTGAAACCGATCCGGCAGCGCGGTCCAGCGCGTCGAGCAATTCGCCCAGCGGCGCGGCCGGGTTGCGCCGTCGCCCGTCGCGCACGCCTTCGCCGATGTAGCTCAGGTGCAACGCATGGCGCGCAGCCATCAGTGTTTCGAGAAACAGATAGCGATCGTCGTTGCGCACGTCGCGATCGCCCAGCCGCCGATGCCTTTGCATCAGGTCGAGCCCGCCGGCGCCACCACGCGGAAACTCGCCTTCGTTGAGGCCGATTACAGCGATAACGCCGAACGGAATCGAACGCTGCGGCACCATGCCGCAGAACGTAGCGCCGCCCATCAGGAACTGCTGGCGATCCGGCGCGCTGTCCAGCCGCTCGAGCAGCACTTCGCGCACCACGTCGAAGTCCAGCTCCGGATCGAGCCCGCTGAGCATCGGCTCGCTTGCGATCTCACGCACGAAGCGCAGCAGCAGCGTGCGCGCATCGCGCGCGAGGCCGTCGTCCGTGTCGACGCGGAACAGCGCCTCGACACGTGCCTCCAGCCGCTGCGCCCATTGCGACGCGCGCAACCGGCGCGCGCCATCGCCATGGGCTTCGGCCAATTCGACCAGCAACGAATCCAGCGCGCCCAGCACCGCCGCCTGCGGGCCGTGCACGCCATCCAGCGGCGCGAGATCGCTGCCATCGGGCAGGTGCAGCACGGTGAACTCGGCGCTCTCGTCGCGTCCGACGAGATAACCGGCGAGCATGCGGTCCATACCCCACGCGAACGTGTGTTCCGCGATGCCGGGCAGCCCCAGCCGCTCGCGGAACGGCCCATCCAGCGCCCATGCCACGCGTCCGTTGCCGAGCCACTGCTCGAGCAGTGCGATGTCGCCCGCACCCAGACCGAAACGGCGCGCGATCTCCGGCACGCCCAGCAGGTCGATGACCTCCGGCGCGGTGACACGCGAGCGCGGCAGGTCGAGCACGCGACGGAATGCATCGAACAGGCGATGCGAACGCGCGACCGCGACGTCGGCAAGGTGGTACGGCAGCGGGCCTTCGAATTGTCCCGGCGGACCGAACACCGCCGGAAGCAACGGCAGGTAGGCCTTGATGTCGGGCGCCATCACGACGATGTCCGCCGGCTTCAACCCCGGCGTTTCACGCAGGTGGCGCAGCAGCGCATCGCGCAGGACTTCCA
>CADCUA010000380.1 GCA_902805755.1 uncultured Lysobacter sp. | reverse complement strand
ACGCTCTTCCGATCTGAACGCTATCCAGCCCGCGCGATCGATGCGCCCATCGCCATGCCCGAGCTGCATCAGCAGCACGCCGGCGACCACGACGACGCCCACGGCCAGCGCCGTGACCGGGATGCGCGCGCGCTCGTCGCGGTACAGCAGCGGCGCGACCAGCATGCCGGCGATCACGGTGAGCTGGAACGTGCCCGCGACCAGCCACGACGGCCCGCTCGCCGCCGCGAAGCTCAGGCACAGGTAGAACAGCACGAAGCCGATGCCGCTCCAGGCGAGCCACGGCCCCGGGTGCGCACGGATCGCGCGCCACACCGGCGCCGCGCCGCCCTGCCAGCGCATCAACGGCCACAGCAGCGGCAGCGTGATCAGATAACGCAGCGACGCGATCCACGCCCAGTGCCCGCCGTCGACCGCGGCCGCGCGGTTGAGCACGTAGGTGCAGGTGAAAAACAGCGCCGACAGCAGCGCGATCGCGACCGCCGCAAGTGCGATCGCGCGTGCGCTGCGCACCGGGCTCACCGCCGCCGCACCGGGATGCGCGAGGCCGGCACGTGCACCTCGTCGACGCCGCCGACGCGGATCGGCGTGCCCGGCGGCGGGCCCCAGGCCTGTGCGTAGATCACTTCCCAGGTCGCCGGCAGTTGCCCGTCACTCCGGCGCATCGGTTCGTACGCCTGCGCCGCGCGCGCGAACCGCGCGCGACCGGTCAGGCTGCGGCGGCGGTCGACCATTGCGTTCGTCGCGCCGAGCGTGCGCAGCTCGCGCATCAGGCCGGCAAGGTCCGCATGGCCGAGAACGAACTCGTCGCGGTCCAGCACCGGGTCCTTGAAGCCGGCCGCGATCAGCGCATCGCCGAACTGCGCGATCGACGGAAACAGGCTTACGTGTGGCGACTCGTCCGCGCGCGAGAACGCCTCGCGCAGTTCCATCAGCGTGTCGGGCCCGAACGTCGACACCAGCAGCAGCCCGCCGGGCCTGAGCACGCGGCGGAAGCCCGCGAACACCGCCGGCAGGTCCTCCACCCATTGCAGGCACAGGTTGGAAAACAGCACGTCCACGCTCGCATCGCGCACCGGCAGCGCACGGGCATCGGCGCAGACCGCGTGCGGGCGACGCTTGAAGTCGAACAACCGCGCGCGATCGGTGCCGAAGCGCGTGCGCGCCTCACACAGCATGCCCGGCGCGAGGTCGAGCGCGATGACGCGCGCCTTCGGCCAGCGCTGCTGCATCGCCAGCGCCGCATGCCCGGGCCCGGCGCCGACATCGAGCACGACCTCCGGTGCGCGCCCGCCACGCGAGGGGTCTTCGAAGTAATCCAGCGCTTCGGACAGGCGCGACGCGACCTCGCGCTGCAGCGCGGCGGCTTCGTCGTAATGGTGCGCGGCGCGCGAGAACGCGCGGCGTACATGACGGGGATCGAACAGCTCGGACATGGTTCGGTCAGTGGCGGGATCGGCGCATCGGGAAGCGATACGAAAAGGGGCTCGCTGCAGTTGCTGGCCTGCATCCAGACGCACGGCGCCGCGGCATGCATGACCACGCAGGCGACACGCAGCCGTGTTGCGAAACGACAGCATCACCGCGCTGTACGTCGAGCGTGCACGCACTACGCACGCGTGTGCACGTGGTCCATGAACGCCGCGATCTCGCGCGCGACCGTATCGGCGCCGGCCAGGAACGGCGCATGGCCGGCATCGCCGATCACCACGCTGCGCCCATTCGGCGCAAGCGCCGCGGCGGCCGGCATCGCGCCGGCGGGCACCACGCGATCGCGGCGGCCGGAGATCCACAGGCTCGGCACCGCCAGTTGCGGCAGGCGCGCGCGCACATCGAATCGATCGAGCAGCGCTAGCCCTTCCAGCAGCGCGCGTGGCGCCGGCTCGCCGCGTGCGAACGCCTGCGCGCGCAGGTTGCGCAGCTCTTCCTGCGCCTCGTTCGAACCCAGTGCTTCCAGCGCGAGGAAGCCCTCCAGCGTGCCGCGGAAATCACGCTCGAGCGCTTCGCCGAAATCCTTGAACAGCGTCGGGCTGACGCCATGCGGCCAGCCTTCGTCGCGCACGAAGCGCGGCGAGGACGCGACCAGCACCACGCCGCGCACGCGCGTTGGATGATCCAGCGCCGCGTGCAGCGCGAACTGCCCGCCCAGTGACCAGCCCAGCCACACCGCATCGGGCACGGCGTCCACGAGTTCGCCCGCGAGCGCGACCGGATCCAGCGCGCGCGCATCGGTGCGCGCGTGGCCGTGGCCGGGCAGGTCGATCAGGTGCAGCGTGCAGTGGCTCGCGAGCCGCTCCACCAGCGGCGCGAACAGGCCGCTGTGCATCGCCCAGCCGTGGATGAGCGCAAGCGGCGGCCCGCGCCCGATCGTTTCGATATGCATGCTCAGCCCGCCGTTTCGAGCATCGGCGCCGGCGTGGCATCCCGCGCGCGCGCGAGCGCATCGACGAGGCCATCGACATCGCCAATGCCGTGCAGCGCCGACAGCGTCACGCGCAGCCGCGCGCGGCCTTCGGGCACGGTGGGCGGGCGGATCGCGGCGACCCAGTAGCCGTTTTGTTCCAGCTGCTGCGCCATCGCGATCGCACGCGCGTCCTCGCCGCACAGCACCGGCTGGATCGCCGTGTCCGAGGGCAGCAGTTCCAGGCCGTGCGTGCGGGCACGCTCGCGAAAACGCGCAGCGAGCTGGCGCAGTTTTTCCCGGCGCCAGTGCTCGCGACGCGCGATGCCGATGGCCGCAAGCGTTGCCGCCGCCTGCGCGGGCGGCAATGCGGTCGTGTACAGATACGGCCGCGCGGTTTCGGCCAGGTGCGCGATCACATCGGCATCGCCCACGACCGCCGCGCCATAGCCGCCCAGCGCCTTGCCCAGCGTCACCAGCTGCAGCGGTACCTGTTCGACGCTGAGTCCCGCCTCGGCCACGCTGCCGCGCCCGTCGGGGCCGAGCACGCCGACGCCGTGCGCGTCATCGACATACAGCAGCGCCTTCTGCGCGCGTGCGATCAACGCCAGCTCGCGCAGCGGCGCAACGTCACCGTCCATGCTGAAGACGCCATCGGTGATCAGCATCGCCACGGCATCCGGTTCGGCGCGCAGCTGCCGCAACGCACCTTCGGCGTCGGCGTGCGGGTAGCGGCGCAGGCGGCAACCGGCCAGGCGCGCGGCATCGATCAGGCTGGCGTGGTTCAGCCGGTCCTGCACGCACAGCCCGTCATCGTCGAGCAGGCTCTGCACCACCGCGAGGTTCGCCATGAAGCCGCTGCCGAACAGCAGCGCGCCCGGCACGCCCAGCCAATCGGCGAGCGCATGCTCGACCTGCGCATGCAGCGCGTGGTGGCCGCAGACCAGATGCGAAGCGACACCGCCCGCGCCTTCGCGCGACGCCGCTTCCTGCAGCGCGGTGGTGACGGCGAAGTGTTGCGACAGGCCGAGGTAATCGTTGCCGCAGAAGTTCAGCAGCGAACGGCCGTCGACCGTGCAGTGCGCACCGTCGCGGTGGGTGACGGTGCGGCGCACGCGCGTGCGCGAGGTGGCCACGCGCTCGCTGCGCGCGGTTGCGATGCGATCCCGCCAGGACGCGCGCGCCATGGCTCAGGCCGCGCAGCTGTTGGGCGGGCAGCTTGCAGGCACGGTGTCGACGATGTCCGCATGCACCGTGCCGGCGGTTTCGACCACCGGCATCGGCCGCAGCCCCAGGCGCGCGAACAGCGCGAGGTCGCGCTCGGTGTCGGGGTTGCCGGTGGTCAGCAGCTTCTCGCCGTAGAAAATCGAATTCGCGCCGGCGCAGAAGCACAGCGCCTGCAGCTCATCAGACATCGATTCGCGCCCCGCGCTCAGGCGCACCATCGACTTCGGCATCAGGATGCGCGCCACGGCAATCGTGCGCACGAACTCGAACGGGTCCAGCTCGGTCGTGCCGCTCAGCGGTGTGCCCTCGACCTGCACCAGGCGGTTGATCGGCACCGAGTCCGGATGCGCGGGCAGGTTCGCAAGCGTCTGCAAAAGACCCGCGCGCTGCTCGCGCGATTCGCCCATGCCGACGATGCCGCCGCAGCAGGTCTTCATGCCGACGTCGCGCACATGCTCCAGCGTGTCGAGACGGTCCTGGAACTCGCGCGTGCGGATGATCTCGTTGTAGAACTCCGGCGCGGTGTCGAGGTTGTGGTTGTAGTAGTCCAGCCCGGCGTCCTTCAGCGCGCGCGCCTGGTGCGGCTCGAGCATGCCCAGCGTCGCGCAGGTCTCAAGGCCCAGCGCCTTCACTTCGGAAATCATCGCCGCGACCTTCGGGATGTCGCGGTCCTTCGGGCTGCGCCACGCCGCGCCCATGCAGAAGCGCGACGCGCCGGCGGCCTTCGCCTGCTTCGCCTTCTCCAGCACCGCTTCGGTGCTCATCAGCTTCGTCGCGTCCACGCCGGTGTGGTAGCGCGCGGCCTGCGGGCAGTAGCCGCAGTCCTCGGGGCAGCCGCCGGTCTTGATCGACAGCAGCGTCGAGACCTGCACTTCGGCCGGGTCGAAATTCGCGCGGTGCACGCTGGACGCGCGATGCAGCAGCTCGGGAAACGGCAGGTCGAACAGCGCGCGCACTTCGCTGCGAGAGAAGTCGTGGCGCAGCGTCGCTGCGGTGGGCAATTCGCTGACGGCAGGCATGGGGATTTTCCGACGGACACGGCAAGGCGAGGCCGGCAGTCTGGAAACCATGACCGAGGCTGTCAACCAAATCCGACCCGATCCGGTTGACGAGGCGCGCAGGCGGCTGGGCTTCTGGTTGCGGCACGACGCCGCGCGGCTGCTATGGCCGAACCGTTGCCTGGTCTGCAGTGCGGCCGGCGTCGATGGACTGGACCTGTGTGCGGCCTGCGTCGAGGCGCTGCCCTGGAACCGCGAGGCCTGTGCGCGCTGCGCGATCCCGCTGCCGCAGGCGGCCGAGGCCTGCGGCCGGTGCCTGCAGCGCGCGGCCCGCCACCGCGGGCGCGGCATCGCGCCGCCGCTGGACGCGGTGCGGGCCGCGTTCGTCTATGCGCTGCCGCTGGACCGGCTGCTGCCGCGCTTCAAGTTCCATCACGATCTCGCCGCCGGCGCGCTGCTCGCGCAGCTGATGGCGCAAGCGCTGCACGATGCGCCGCGGCCCGACGTGCTCATGCCGGTGCCGCTGCATCGCGCGCGGTTGCGGCGGCGCGGGTTCGACCAGGCGCTCGAACTCGCGCGGCCGCTCGCTTCCGCGCTGGCATTGCGGCTGGAGAGCAACCGGCTGCTGCGCGTGCGTGACACCGCCGCGCAGTCCACGCTCGGCGCCGGCAGCCGTCGACGCAACCTGCGCGATGCGTTCGCGGTGCGGCCCGGCGCGCCGTTGCCCGCGCACGTGGTGCTGATTGACGACGTCATGACCACCGGCGCCACGCTGCAGGCTGCGGCGCTCGCCCTACGCCGCGCCGGCGTCGCGCGCGTGGAGGCATGGGTCTGCGCACGGGCCCCTTGAGGCGCTACGCCTGTCAGGCGCGCAGACCGAAGTCCAGCGCCAGCCCGGCAAACAGCGTCGCGCCCACCCAGTGGTTGTGCAGGAACGCACGGAAGCACGCGCTGCGCTCGCGCGTGCGGGCGATCCTGAATTCATACAGCACCAGGCCTGCCGCGACCGCGCAGGCGCCCCACCAGGCCATGCCCAGGCCCGCGCGTTGCCCCACGAGCACCAGCGCGAGGAAAAACAGCGCATACAGCACGCCCTGCGCGACAAGATCGAGATCGCCGAACAGGATCGCGGTCGACTTGCTGCCCATGCGCAGGTCGTCCTCGCGGTCGACCATCGCGTACCAGGTGTCGTACGCGGTCGCCCACAGGATGTTCGCGACGTACAGCAGCCACGCGATTGCCGGCACTTCGCCGCGCACCGCCGCGAACGCCATCGGGATGCCCCAGCCGAACGCGAGGCCGAGGTAGATCTGCGGCAGGTGCGTATAGCGCTTGAGATAGGGATAACTCGCGGCCAGCGCGACGCCGACGAAGCTCAGCAGCACGGTGAGCCGGTTGAGCGTCAGCACCAGCGCGAATGCGACCAGCATCAGCACGGCGAACACCATCAGCGCCTCGCGCCCGCGCACCGCGCCGGTCGCCAGCGGGCGGTCCTTCGTGCGTTCGACATGCGGGTCCAGCCAGCGGTCGGCGTAATCGTTGATCACGCAGCCGGCCGAACGCGTCAGCCACACGCCCAGCGTGAACACCACCAGCGTCCACAGCGGCGGCACGCCCTCGGCCGCGAGCCACAGCCCCCACCAGGTCGGCCACAGCAGCAGCAGCCAGCCGATCGGCCGGTCGCCACGCACGAGCCGCCAGTACAGCGCGAGCTTGCGTCGCCAGAGGGGAAGGGGTTGCGTCGCGTGCGGGTCCGAAGCCATCGCGAAAGGGTAGCAAGCGCGTGCCCGCGACCCGCGCCGAACCGCGGGTACGACGGACGCAGCGACGGGCAGGTGCCGCGCCATCAGCGCATTGCAGCAGTCATTGGCTCGCCTTGGCCGCCGGTTTCCGGCGCGCGCGGCTTTCCGGCTAGAATGCCCACCCGCCCGGCGCAAGGCCGTGCGGTGGCAACCGTTCGTCAACGCGCCTGTAGCTCAGCCGGATAGAGTAGTGGCTTCCGAAGCCATTGGTCGGGGGTTCGAATCCCTCCAGGCGCGCCATTTCCCCTGCAACGGTACGCGCGGCCACCGCATTCGCAGGGGCCGCGCTGGCACTGTTCGCCCGTGCTCAGATCGCCTGCGACACGCCCCTGAGATCGAAGCGGTCCAGGTGCATCACCTTCGTCCAGGCCGCGACGAAATCACGCACGAAGTCCACTTCGCCATCGCTTGCGGCATACACCTCCGACAGTGCGCGCAGCTGCGCGTTCGAGCCGAACACGAGGTCGGCGATCGTCGCGGTCCACTTCACTTCATCGGTGTTGCGGTCGCGGCCTTCGAACACGCCGGTGCGGCCTTCGACCGGCTTCCACGCCGTGCACATGTCCAGCAGGTTGCGGAAGAAGTCGGGGGTCAGCACGCCCGGGCGCGTGGTGAACACGCCGTGCCGCGCATTGCCGTAATTCGCATCCAGCGCGCGCATGCCGCCCACCAGCACCGTCATCTGCGGCGCGGTCAGCATCAGCAGGTTCGCGCGGTCGATCAGTGCGTTCGCGACGTGCGACTCGTAGCCGGCGCGCACGTAGTTGCGGAAGCCGTCCGCCGCCGGTTCCAGCACCTCGAACGACTCCACGTCGGTCTGCTCCAGCGTGGCATCCGTGCGCCCCGCCGCGAACGGCACCGTCACCTCGTGGCCGGCCGCACGCGCGGCCTTCTCCACCGCCGCGCAGCCGCCGAGCACGATCAGGTCGGCGAGCGAGACGCGCTTGCCGCCGCTTTGCGCGGCGTT
>CADCUA010000379.1 GCA_902805755.1 uncultured Lysobacter sp. | reverse complement strand
CCTAACGACTGCAAGACGTTTTGCAGTGGATCAATCAGCGCGGTGCTCAGCATGCTCATGCCCTCGCCAGCCGGACGCGGCCGGTGCCCAGTGGCGCGGTCGCGCCATGCCCCGACTCGACCCAGACCGTGCCGCGCGCGACTACCGCGCTGACAACGACGGGAAGCGTCGCGGTGCCCGCGGTGGCAGTGAACTTACCAACCTCACCGTCGACAATGCCCAGCGCCTCCGCGTCGGCCGGGTGCACAACGGCACGCGGCGCAAGGTTAAGTGGGTGGGACTGCAGCGCAGGCGAACGTCGCACGGTCGCGTCGGTACGGTAGATGGCCTGGCTTGCGGCGATCTCGAAACCCTCTGAAGTGCCACCAGACACGCCGGAAGCTGCCGGCCTGACGGCGCGCATTCGCATTTGCGAGCGAAGTCCCGGCAGGTCAGTGAATGCAAAGCCGTCCGCACCGAGCGCTCCAGCCAATGCGCGAAGCACGCGCCAACCGGCACGGGCTTCACCCGGCAGGCGACCGGCGCTACGCGTCTCCTGCGAGCGGCCGTCGAGGTTTGTCAGCGTCGCTTCAATTTCCGGCAGAAGACCGATCGGCAGGACCACGTCGGCCACGGCGAGCGTGGAACGGCAAGCGTAATGACTGAACGCGATGACCTGCGCGCTGCCCAGCGCCGACATTGCATTCGAGGTATCCGCGAAGTCCAGACCAGGCTCGATGCCGTAGAGCACATAGGCCGACCGCGGATCGGCAAGCATCGATTTAGCGTCACGCGTTGACGGCAGCACGCCGTAAGCCGTGAGGCCCACTGCGTTCGCACCCTGCGGAATACGGCACAGGCTTGCATTGGTCGCGATGGCAAGAGCGCGCGCCGCCGATCGCACGGCCGACGCGTGCGGCCCGTTTTCCGCCAGCGCTCCAACCAGAATCACCGCACGCGAAGCTGCTCCGACGGCTGAGCGCAGCGCCTCATCGGCAAGCGCTGCAGCCATTGCCGACGGCGCCACGATCGACTTCGTCGCGGCGTCGAACGTAAATCCGAAGTCAACCGGATTGATGACATGCACCTTCGCGCCGCGCGTCCAGGCGGTGCGCACGCGCGCATGCACCAGCGGCAGCTCGTGCCGCAGGTTGCTGCCGACGATCACAACGAGGTCCGCATTTGAGATGTCGGCAACCGGCATCTGGAACGGCTCGGCAGCCGCGCCATCGGACAGATCGGCCTGCGAGATGCGATGGTCGAGGTTGCCGGTGGCTACGGCCTCGGCGAGTTGCGCGAGCAGCGCGCCCTCCTCGTTCGAGGTCGCCGGATGCACTAGCATTCCCAGCCTGTCGCCGGTGTTGTCACGGACAATCTGTGCCGCACGCGCGAGCGCTTCGTCCCATGTCGCTTCGCGCCACTCGCCAACGTCCTTGACCATCGGGCGGGTTGCGCGGTCTTCCGCGTACAGGCCCTCGCGCGAGTAACGATCGCGGTCGGACAGCCAGCACTCGTTGACCGCCTCATTTGTGCGCGGAACGGTGCGCAGCACTTCGCCGCGACGCACGTGGTGGAAGAGATTGCTTCCGAGCGCATCGTGGAAACCGATCGACTCGCGCGCCATCAGCTCCCAGGGACGGGCGCGGAACTGGTAAACCTTGTCTACGAGAGCGCCAACCGGACACACGTCGATGACGTTGCCCGATAGCTCGGTCGTCAGCGGCTTGCCGTCATAGGTGCCGACCTGCAGATTCTCGCCGCGGTACATGCCGCCGAGCTCGTAAGTCCCTGCGACCTCCGCGGTAAAGCGCACGCAACGCGTGCACTGGATGCAGCGCGTCATTTCGGTGGCGACCAGCGGACCGATATCCTCGTCCGGCACAACACGCTTGCGCTCTGCAAAACGGCTGATCGAACGGCCGTAGCCCATCGACAGGTCCTGCAACTCGCATTCGCCACCCTGATCGCACACCGGGCAGTCAAGCGGATGGTTGATCAGCAGGAATTCCATGACGTTGCGCTGCGACCGTAGTGCCTTTTCGCTGCGCGTGACGATCTTCATCCCGTCCATGACCGGCGTGGCACAGGCCGGCGCGGGCTTCGGCATCTTTTCCACTTCAACCAGGCACATGCGGCAGTTCGCCGCGACGCTGAGCTTGTCGTGGTAGCAGAAACGCGGGATCGGAATGCCGGCCTTGTCGGCGGCCTGGATGATCATCGAGCCTTTCGGCGCGATCATGGAAACGCCATCGATCTCGATCGAGACGTGATCGGGCGGAACATTCGGATTGGCAGGTTGTGCGCTCATGCAGCCACCTTCTCGACCACGATGCCGGCCGCCTGGTCATCGACGAGGAAGCGCTTGTTCACGATCGCGTACTCGAACTCGCTCCAGAACTGGCGCAGAAAGCCCTGCACCGGCCATGCGGCAGCTTCGCCGAACGCGCAGATCGTATGACCTTCGATCTGGCCCGCGGCGGCGCGCAGCATCTCGAGATCGGCCAGTGTGGCCTGCTTCTCGACGATGCGCGTGAGCATGCGGTACATCCAGCCTGTGCCCTCGCGGCACGGCGTGCACTGGCCGCAGCTTTCCTTGTAATAGAACCGGCTGATGCGCTGGCAGGCCCGGACCATGCAGGTCGTGTCATCCATGACGATCACGGCGCCCGAGCCCAGCCCGGAGCCAGCCTTCTGGATC
>CADCUA010000378.1 GCA_902805755.1 uncultured Lysobacter sp. | reverse complement strand
CCAAGGGTGTGCGGCCCTCGTGAAGGACCTGAAGAGCCGGGGGCTGCTGGAGGACACGCTGGTCGTCTGGGGCGGGGAGTTCGGGCGGACGCCGATGGGCGAGAACCGGGACACGACCGGCCGGAACCACCACATCGACTGCATGACGATGTGGATGGCCGGCGGCGGGACGGCGGCCGGGCGGGTCGTCGGCCAGACCGACGAGCTGGGGTTCGCCCCGGCCGAGGACGCGATGCACGTCCACGACGTCCACGCGACGATGCTGCACCTGCTGGGGATGGACCACACCAAGCTGACGTTCCGCTTCCAGGGCCGCGACTTCCGGCTGACCGACGTGAAGGGGCACGTGGTGCAAAAGCTGCTCGCGTGACGGCGAGGGCGAAGGCGGCGGCGCGATGTTTCCGACCGGGAACCTGGTCGATGATCTCGACGTGCCCGGCGTGGGCACGCTGAAGGCGACGATGATCAACGTCGGCATCCCGACCGTGTTCGTCAACGCGGCGGACATCGGCTACACCGGCATGGAGTTGCAGGACGCGATCAACAGCGATGCCGGCGCACTGGCGATGTTCGAGACGATCCGCGCGCATGGCGCGGTGCGCATGGGCCTGATCAAGGATGTTCATGACGCCGCCAAGCGCCAGCACACGCCGAAGGTCGCGTTCGTCGCGCCTGCGGGCGATTGCACCTCCTCCAGCGGCAAGTCGATTGCCGCGTGCGACATCGACCTGCTGGTGCGGGCGCTGTCCATGGGCAAGCTGCACCACGCGATGATGGGGACCTGCGCGGTTGCCATCGCGACGGCCGCGGCGATTCCCGGCACGCTGGTGAATCTGGCGGCAGGCGGCGGCGATCGCACCGACGTGCGCTTCGGCCATCCGTCGGGGACGTTGCGCGTGGGCGCGGAGGCGCGCCAGGTCGGAGGTCAGTGGACGGTCACGAAAGCGGTGATGAGCCGCAGCGCGCGTGTGCTGATGGAAGGCCACGTACGCGTCCCCGGCGAAGGACTGTGAGAGCCCGTTAGCGACGCAGTCGCGTTGCAGTCCTGGCTCGTCCGACAACGGCGCGGTGGATAAGGTCTTGAACACCATGCGCGGCGACCAGGCTGCAAGCTTCGCTGCGCCAAAAACTCATCAGGGCATGACTTTCAGTCAAGCGTGTATGTATTCCCGGCATGGACCGGGTGCTGCCGTACTGCATGCACAACTGCGCGGTGGTGCGCATTCCTGCGCGTGGCGTTCGACCGCAACGGTTGTCGCCAAGTCGAATTGAACCCCCGCGGGCCGGATGCCAGAGACCTGCAACCCTGCATGCATTCGTGCGCTGCCGACGTCACCACCCGTCGCCAGCAATCGCAAACACCAACCGTTGCAAGCGCCCCGATCAGCGCTGCGCCGCGCCCACCAATGCCAGCAGCTGTTCCACATCGGCGGGCTTGACCAGGTGATGGTCGAAGCCGGCCTCGCTGGAGCGCCCACGGTCTTGGGCCTGCCCATAGCCGGTCAGCGCAATGCACAGCACCGGGCTGCGACCCGCCACCGCGCGCAGGCGGGAGACAAGTTCGTAGCCGGTCATGTCGGGCAAACCGATGTCGAGGATGAATGCCCCGATGCCCGCCTCGCGGGAGGCCAGCTCGATCGCATGCGCGGCCGTCGCCGAAACGAATACCTCATGCCCCGCAAGGCGCAGCACTTCGGCAAGCACGTGGGCGGCGTCAATGTTGTCATCGACCACGAGGATGCGTTGCACCCGATGCGTGCGGGTGTCGCCCGCCGTTGCAGGCAGGCACGCAACCGCAAGGTCCGGGCGGGTGCGCGGTAGCAGCACGGTGAATTCACTGCCCTGCCGCGCACCGCCGCTGCGTGCGCGCACGTCGCCGCCGTGCATTTCGACAATGCTTCGCACCAATGCCAGACCAATGCCGAGGCCACCCTGCGAACGATCCGGCGTGCGCTCGGCCTGGGTAAACAGTTCGAACACATGCGGCAGCAACGCCGACTCGATGCCCGCGCCGTTGTCGCGCAAACGGATGCGTGCGCCGGCCTCGACGACGTCGACGCGCAGATCGATATCGCCGCCCGGTGGCGTGTATTTCGCCGCGTTGTTGAGCAGGTTCGCGACCACCTGGACCAGTCGCGTGCGGTCACCCTCGACCACCAGCGGCTCCGGGCTTGTCCATGTGCTCAGCGAGTGCCCGCGCAATTCGATCAATGGACGCACCTGCTCGACCGCGGCGGTGATGACGGACTTGAGCTCGACCGGCTCCCGCTGCAGTTGCACGAGCCCGCGCGTGACGCGCGATACGTCGAGCAGATCGTCGACCAGTTCGGTCATGTGACTGACCTGACGCGAGATGATTTCACTCGCAGCGAGCACGCGCGGGGTGTCCGCGGCTGACATACGAAGCAGCTGCGCTGCAGTGCTGATCGGCGCGAGCGGGTTGCGAAGTTCGTGCGCGAGCATCGCGAGGAATTCGTCCTTGCGCCGGTCGCCAAGCTGGAGCTGCTGGTAGAGGCGCGCATTGTCGACCGCGGCGGCAGCACGGCGCCCGATGTCCACGGCGAGCGCCACGTCGGACGCGCGGTACTGGCGACCGCTCTCGGCCAGCACCAGCGTCATCGTGCCGATCGTCATTCCGCGCGCGGTGAGCGGCACGATGATGTACGAGCGTAATTGCAGGCCGCGGAGTAACCCCAGGTGTTCCGCGTCATGCGCGGCAGATTGCAGGCGCTCGTCGGAAATCGCTTCAGCCCACTCGGGCTGCCCCGAGCGGATGACCTGCCATGCGCCGAACGGCGTGTCGCGACGGGATGGATACTGGACGTGCAGTTCCCGGGCGAGCTCGACGCGCGCGGGGTCTGGATGGCAGACGGACACGCGCTCCAGCTCGTCTTGCGGGGTGAGTAGGTCAATGGCGTACCAGTCCGCCAGACGTGGTACGAGCACGTGCGCGAGCTGGCCGAGCGTGACCTGGTAGTCCAACGACGCTCCAAGCGTTTCACCCGCGTCCGCGAGCAGGCGGCTGGCTTCCTCGGCCCGCTTGCGGTCGGTCACCTCCATGGTCACGCCGAGCATCCGCAGCGGGCGACCGTCGGATCCACGATCCACGCGGCCACGGGATTGCACCCACTTCAGCGCGTCACCCGGCGAGCACAGGCGGTATTCAACGTCGAGCGGTTCGTCGCTGGCCAGGGCATCGACCTGGAAGGCCTCGACGGTAGCCAGATCATCCGCGTGGATGACCTGCATGAAATCCTCCACACGGCCGATCTGCAGGCCCCAGAACTCGCGTGCGTTATCCGAGCACTCAATGGCGCCGGCATTCAAGTCCCACTCCCAGACGTTCATGCGCGCCACCGACAGCGCACGACTGAGCCGGTCCTCGCTCGCTCGAAGCGCGTCTTCAGCGCGCTGCGCTTCAGTTACGTCCTCGTGCATGACCACCACTTCGCGCACGGCTCCAGCTTCGTCTCGTACCGGATAGGCGAACCCCCGCACCCAGCGCACCGTCGTGTCGTTGCGCGTGCGGCCCGGAAGGGCACGCTCGGTGTTGTACGCGATTGCCGGCACCATCACCGCCTCGCCGGCAAACGCGCGCCGGAGTAGCGGGGCAATTCCCTGCGCTTCGAGCTCGGGGTCATGCAGGATGTTGTAGTCGGCCAGATCCTGAAGCTGGAGGCCCCACAGAAGCTCCCACGCCCGGTTGACCCCAATGGTGCGGCCGTCCGGGGTAAGCCGTTGCGTCGACAGCGGGGACTGCTCCATCAGCGAGCGGAAGCGCTCCTCCGACAGGCGCAATTCGTCTTCGATCCTGCGACGGTGCTCGAGCTCGTCCTGAGCAGCACGGTACAGGCGCGCGTTGTCGACCGCGAGTGCGGCGCGACGCGCGAGCTCCTCGGCCAGCGCGATATCCGCCGGTCCGTAGCATCGGCCGGACTCGCTGATGCCGAGGCTGATTACACCGATGACGACGCCGCGCGCGAGCATCGGCACGGACAGGTGCGAGCGCATGCCGATGGCGAGGATCAACTCGGCATGGTCACGGTCCACCGTGTGCGCGGCGACGACGTCGGGCGTGACGGTCTCCAGCCAATCCGTGCGGCCGGCGCGCAGCGCACAGGCGGCAGGTGCCGGCGAGTTGCGCGACACCGGGAAGCGGCGCACCAGTTCCTCGAGCAGCGGGACCTTGTCGGCGCGCACGTGCGTCGTCGCGAGCCGCCGCAGTTCGCCGTCCTCGACCACGTCGACCATGCACAGATCGCCCAGTGCCGGCACCGCGAGTTTCGCGACATGGCTCAGGGTCTGCTCGTATTCGAGCGAGGAGGACAGCAGCTCGCCTGCCGAGGCAAGGAATGCCAGGCGCTGCGCCGCGCGATCGACGTCCGCGCCCGATTCCGGGGCGACAAGCAGGGTGGACGTCATGGGTGCCTCGGCGCGGATTTAGACAAAGAAAGGGCGCAAGCCCGCCGTCACTGACTATAAGCGTCGGCGGGCCGTGAGTCGCCCTGCTCGAGCCAGGCGACCGGCACTCCTGCCCGCGCCCGTACAATGCCGCGCATGGACATCTTCAAGATCTTCACTATCGAATCGGCCCACCGCCTGCCGAACGTGCCCGAGGGGCACAAGTGCGCGCGCCTGCACGGGCATTCGTTCCGCATCGAGCTGCGCGTGTCGGGCGAGCTGGGCGAGCACTCGGGCTGGGTGATGGATTTCGCCGATCTCAAGGCCGCATTCCAGCCGTTGTACGTGCAGCTGGATCACAACTATCTCAACGACATCCCGGGTCTGGAGAACCCGACCAGCGAACGACTGGCGGAGTGGATCTGGGCGCAGCTGAAGCCATCGGTGCCGCTGCTGAGCGAAGTGGTGGTGCATGAGACCTGCACCGCCGGTTGCCGCTATCGCGGGCCGGCGGCTTGATGCGGGAGCCTGAAACGTCGGACTGATGCGATCGCTCAACCGCGAGCCGTCGGCACTGCCGCGAGCTGATACCAGTCCACCCGGCGTGTCAGCACCATGATGCCGGCAAGCACCACGAACAACAGTCCCGCACCGAGCACGAGCGCGTTGTCCTCGGAGATCAGCAGGCCATACAGCGCGGCGTACAGCAGTGCGAGCATCGCGGCGACGCCTGCACCGCGCACTGCGCTTCGCAACACTGCACTCAGATAGAAGCCGATCAGCGCGATGCAGGCGACCGTCGCGACGAGATAGGCCCAGCCGAACGCAACGTGTTCGCTCAGGCTCACCAGCAGCAGGAAGAAAATCGCGATCGCGAGCCCGACCAGTCCGTACTGGATCGGGTGGATCGGCACTGCGCGCAGCAGTTCGAACATGAAGAAGCCGACGAACGTCAGCAGCACAAAGAGAACGCCGTACTTCGACGCGCGGTCGGCCTGCGTGTAGGCGTCGACCGGGTCGGCCAGCACGACACCGAGCGCATCGAGTGCGCCGGCACCGACAGTGTCACCGCGACTGGGCGCTGCGCTCGCAGCCGTAAATGGCTGCGGCAGGCGCCCGCCCAGGTATTGGCGCTGCACGTCGGTCGCAACCGAGGCGAGCTGCCACTCGGCGGTGAAGCCGTTCGTGCCGATCCGGCTGGCCAGCGGCGAAAGGCCCTGAAAATTCGGGTGTGGCCATGCGGACGCTAGGTCCACGCGATTGCGTTTTCCCAGCGGAACGATCGCAAGAGATTCGGCGCCTGCGAGGTCCAGACGCAGGTGAGTCCGCGCACTGAGGCGCTGCCCGGCGCGGGGTGCCGGCAGCCGCACGTGCAGTCCGCTGCTTTCGCGCGCGCCGTGGCCCTCACGCAACTCGAGCTCACGCCCGTCGATGGTCAGGCGCGGCGTGCCGCGGATGCCGCGCACGTCCGCGATGCCATAACTCACCCAGGGCTGGCCGATCTCACGTGCACTACCAGCGGCCGTATCGAAGGGAATCACCACATCGAACGCGGCGCGCACATCGCCGCGCCATGCATACACCGGCACCCGGTGGATGCCGCGCTTGCGCATATCGGGCGTCAACGGGCCGGACACCTGCAACTGCGTCGGGAAAAACGTCCAACGTCCCTGCTGCCGCTTGCGCACCGTGCGCACAACGCCGGCGCGGTCGGCTTCCTCGACTTCCACCGTTTCGGTGTAGGGCACGGTCAACACCGGTCCGGCGAACGCCTGCGCGCCGGCGTACGAACGCATCACGTCCGCCACCGCCTGCGTGCGATAGCCCTGCCGGTCGTCGATCACGCCGCGCACCATCGCCAGCGGCACCAGGATGATCAGCGTCAGGCCCACCACCACGGCCATCTTGAACCAGATGCGCATCGTCTCGTCGTCCTTTGAAAGAGGACGTCAGCGTGTCGCGCGGTGGTGAGGCAACGATGGGCCGGATGTGAAGCCGGCACGAAGTCCGCTCAGCCGATCGGCAGTTCCAGCGTGGCCTCGGCGCCACCGTCTGCGCGGTTGCGCAGCCGCGCCGCGCCGCCGTGCAGCTGCGCGACTTCCGCGACGAAACACAGTCCCAGCCCACTGCTGCGGCTGCGACCATCGGGCCGCGGCAACGAGTAGAACCGCTCGAACACGCGCCCTTCCGCGTATTGGGGCACGCCGGGGCCGGTGTCGCACACACGCACCGCGACGGCGCCGTCGCGCGTCGCGGCTTCGATCAGGATATCGGTGTCGGCGGGCGCAAAATCGGAGGCGTTGTCCACGAGGTTGACCATCGCCTGTCGCAGCAGGAACGCATCGCCGGACACCGTCAGCAGCGCATCCTCTAACTGCACCACCAGTCGCTGCTGTCGCTGCGTGAGCCGCTCGCGTGTCGCTTGGACGACCTGCTGCAGCAGCGATGCGATCACCACCGGCTGCGGCGCCTCCAGCCGCTGGCGGTGCTCGACATCCGCAAGTGCGAGCAGCTTGTCGATCATCTCGGCCATGCGCTCGCTCTGGCCGCGGATCGAACCGGCAAACCGCGCCCGGTCTTCCGGCGACATCGGCTGCTCGAGAAGCTCCGCGCTCGCGCGTATCGCGGCAAGCGGGCTCTTCATCTCGTGCGTCAGCGTCTGCACATAGCGCTCCACGTACTGCCGGCCTTCGAGTTGCGTACGCATCATTTCCAGCGCGCGGCCGAGGTCGGCGAATTCGCCGGCCGTATCAGGCAGGATCACGCGCTCGCCCGCGCTGACCGCTTGCGCGTAGCGACGTAATGAACCGAGCTGGCGCGACAGCCATGCGGCCGCCGCGATGCCGACGATCAGCGCGACGCCCAGCAGCACGATCCCCCACCGCAACACCACGGCCTGGCTGCGTTCGATAAACGGTGCGATCACGCGGTTCGGCTTGGCCACCGTGAGCACGCCGACGATGCGTCCGCTGGCGTCCCGCATCGGGGCAGCAACATGCATCACCGTCG
>CADCUA010000377.1 GCA_902805755.1 uncultured Lysobacter sp. | reverse complement strand
GGTCAGAACCAGCGGCGATCCTCGCCTGACCCGTCCACGTTCTCGACACAGCGGGCACACAGGCCGGGATGGTCTGGCGCGATGCCGACGCTCGACTGGTAGTGCCAGCAGCGGCCGCATTTGCTTTTCGCGGTGCGTGCGGCACGAATACCGAGCGCCGATCCGTCGCCGGTCCCGATCGCGACGTCGCCACTGATGAGCAGAAAGCGTAACTCGTCGACAAACGGCGCGAGCCACTGCCGCTGTGCATCATCGGCCAGCAACGTGATCTCCGCCTCCAGCGCCGCGCCGATTTCGCCGGCTGCACGCATGGGCTCCAGCGTTCGGCTCACCTGTTCGCGAAGCGCGAGCAGGCGATCGAAATCGGCAGCCGACAGCGCGGAGTCGGACGGCAACGGCGCCAGCCCGGTGAACCAGGTTTCGAACAGGACGTTCGACGAGCGCGTGCCTTCGGCAGGTGCCGGCAGGTGCCGCCACATCTCATCGGCGGTGAAGCTCAGGATCGGCGCAATCCAGCGCACGAATGCTTCTGCGATCAGGTACATCGCGCTCTGCGCCGAACGACGACCGCGCGAGTCTTCCGGCATCGTATACAGGCGGTCCTTGGTGACGTCGAGGTAGATCGACCCGAGGTCCACGCTGCAGAAGTTCGACAGCGCCTGCACGATCTCTGCGAAGTCGTAGCGCTCGTAGGCGGCCACGATGCGCTGCTGCAGCTCAAGCGCCCGATGCACGATCCAGCGGTCGAGCACCACCATGTCCTCCAGCGGCCGCAGGTCGCGGACGGGCTCGAAGCCATGCAGGTTCCCGAGCAGGAAACGGGCGGTGTTGCGGATGCGCCGGTACGCATCGCCGCTGCGCTTAAGGATCTCGTCGGAGACCGACATCTCGTTGCGGTAATCGGTGGACGCGATCCACAGGCGCAGCACGTCCGCGCCCATCTGGTCGATGACCTTCTGCGGCTCGACCACATTGCCGATCGACTTGGACATCTTCTTGCCCTGCGCATCGACCGTGAAGCCGTGCGTGAGCACCTGCCGGTACGGCGCCACGCCGTCCATTGCGACGCCCGTCAGCAGCGAGGACTGGAACCAGCCGCGGTGCTGGTCGGAGCCTTCCAGATACAGGTCGGCCGGTTTGTGCAGCCCGTCCTGCGGCCGCTGACCCAGCACGCACTCGTGGGTCACACCCGAGTCGAACCACACATCGAGGATGTCGGTGACCTTGTCGTAGTCGCCCGCCTCGTCACCGAGCAATTCGGCCGCGTCGAGCGCATACCATGCATCGACACCCCGCTGCTCCACGCGTGCAGCGACTTCGCGCATCAGCTCCGCCGAGCGCGGGTGCGGCTCGCGGGTGATGCGGTGGATGAACAATGCGATCGGCACGCCCCAGGTCCGCTGGCGGCTGATGCACCAGTCCGGGCGGCCTTCGATCATGCCGGTGATGCGCGCCTCACCCCATTCCGGGAACCAGCCGACGTCCTTGATCGATGCGAGCGCATCGCGCCGCAGGCCGGCTTGCTCCATCGAGATGAACCACTGCGGCGTCGCGCGGAACACCACCGGCGTCTTGTGCCGCCAGCAATGCGGATAGCTGTGCTCCAGTGGATGCGCAGCAAGCAGCAGGCCGAGACCGCGCACGGCCTCGACCAGAACATCGTTCGCCTTCCACAGATGCAGGCCGGCGATCTCCGCGCCATTTGCTGCAGGGGTGCCCGGCAGGTAGCGACCGCGCGCGTCCACCGGATTCATTTCAGCCGCGCTGTAGCGCTCGATCAGGCCGTACTGCTGGCTGACCGCGAAGTCTTCCTGGCCGTGTCCCGGTGCCGTATGCACGGCGCCGGTGCCTTCCTCGGCCGACACGTGCGTGCCGAGCAGCAGCGGGATGTCGCGCTCGTAGAACGGATGCGCGAGAAGCATGTTTTCGAGCGGTGCGCCGATCGAGGTGCCGAGCACTTTCGCCTCATCGACGCCGTAGCGCTTGAGCGCGCGCTCAACGAGTGCGCTTGCAAGCACCAGCAGGCGACGGCCATTCGGGCCAGGCGGTCCTTCCACCAGCGCGTATTCAAGATCCGCACCGATCGACACTGCGAGGCTCGCCGGCAACGTCCACGGCGTCGTCGTCCAGATCGGCACAGCGACTTCAATGCCGGCCTCGAGTTCGACGCCGAACGCGAGCGCAACCTGCTGCGGATCACGGGCGAGGTAGGCCACGTCTATCGCAGGCGACTTCTTGTCGGCGTATTCGATCTCCGCCTCGGCCAGTGCGGAACCGCAGTCGAAACACCAGTGCACGGGCTTCGCGCCGCGCACGAGGTGTCCGCGTTCCACGATCTTCGCGAGGGAACGCAACATGTCGGCTTCGAAGCGGAAGTCCATCGTTCGGTACGGATTTTCCCAGTCGCCGAGGATGCCCAGGCGCTTGAAGTCGCGGCGCTGCAGGTCGATCTGCTCTGCCGCGTATTCGCGGCACTTCTGCCGGAACGCCTCGGCATCCATTTTCTCGCCGACCTTGCCGTGCTTTTTCTCGACGGCAACCTCGATCGGCAGGCCATGGCAGTCCCAGCCCGGCACATAAGGTGCGTCGAAGCCCGACAGCAGCTTCGACTTCACCACGATGTCCTTGAGCACCTTGTTGACCGCGTGGCCGATGTGGATCGTGCCGTTCGCATAGGGCGGACCGTCATGCAGTACGAAGCTGCGCTCGCGAGTGCCCACCTGCTCACGGATTCGTTGGTACAGGCCTTCGGTTTCCCAGCGCGCCAGCGTCTGCGGCTCGCGCTTGGGCAGGTCGCCGCGCATCGGGAAGTCGGTCGCCGGCAGGTGCAGCGTGGCCTTGTACGGATTGTCTTTGCTATCGGAACCGGACTTGTTCGAATCGTTCACGGCAGGGCTCAGCCGAAGGCTCGGCGTTGGTCGTGCGAAAGAAGGTCGCGCGCCTGTGCGGCGTCGCGATGCATTTGTGCGGTCATCGCCGCGAGATCGGGAAAGCGTGCCTCGTCGCGCAGCTTCGCGACGAATTCGACGTCGATGCGGCGGCCGTAGAGATCACCGTCGAAATCGAAGAGGTGCACCTCGAGCAGCGGCTCGACGCCGTTGACGGTAGGACGCGTGCCGAGGCTGGCCACCGCAGGCCTTGCCTCGTCGCCGAGCCCACGCACACGACAGGCGAAAATGCCCAAAAGCGCGGGCGTGCGGCCGGGAACGCGCAGGTTCGCGGTCGGGAAACCCAGCGTGCGGCCGAGGCGTTCGCCACGAATGACGCGGCCGCCGATTGCATACGGACGGCCGAGCAGTCGCTCCGCCGCAGCGAAGTCCGCAGTCTGCAATGCGGACCGTATGGCGGTGCTCGACACGCGCTCATCATCAACGAGAAAAGGTTCGATGGCTCCAGCCGAAAACCCGTGCATGGCGCCCAATGACTGCAACGTCGGCAGGTCACCGGAGCGACGATTGCCGAAGCGGAACTCTGGTCCGACCCACACTTCGCGCGCTGACAGGCGCTGCACGAGCACACGTTCGACGAATTCCTCGGCCGTGAGTGCACTCAAGCGCGAGTCGAACCGCAACAGCCCGACCTGGTCGGCACCCATCTCAAACAGCCCGCACGCCTTCGCCCAAGGGTGAAGCAAGCGCGCAGGCACCGTATCGCGCGCGAAGAACTCGCGCGGCAGCGGTTCGAAGCTCAGGGCGACTGCCGGCAGGCCCAGCGTGCGTGCACGCGCAACCGTGTGGCGCACCAGCGCCCTGTGCCCGAGGTGCAGGCCGTCGAATGCGCCGATGCAGACCACACTGCCGTGCGGGCACCGGGGCCCGCCCTCGACGTCACGAAACAGCCTGCTCATCCAAAGAAGTATAGCCGTGCCCGCCGGCGAGCCGGTCCGGCTAGTGGCGCAGATGGCGGGGACGCACACCCAGCAGCACCAGCACCGCGCCATACGCTGCGCCGCCAGCTGCAATGACGAGCAGCAGCCAGATCCAGCGCCACTGTTCCGCAAGTGCGGTCCAAGCGCCCTGCGTCTGCGCGACCCACCGGGCGGCTGCAAGAACGACCGCGGCCATGACCAGCAGCGCGGCGACGATGCGCGCGATCCATATCCCCCAGCCGGGCTGCGCCTGGTAAATGCCGGCACGGCGCAGGTAACGCCACAGCAGCGCCGCGTTGAGCACGCCTGCCGCAGCGGTCGCAATCGCAATGCCCACATGCGCGCTGCGGAAGCCGGCGATGTGCAGGGGCGTGACGAGCGCGACGGTCAGCACGACATTCGCCACAACCGTCGCCACGGCCGCGCGCATCGGCGTGCGCGTGTCCTGACGGGCATAGAACGCCGGCAGCAGCACCTTGCTCAGCATGAAGGTCGGGATGCCCACGCTCATCGCGGTCAGCGCAAGACCGACGTTGCGCACGTCGTCATCGGTGAAGCGCCCCCGTCCGAATAGCGCGGCCGTAAGGGGCTCAGCGAGCAGCGCAAGGCCCAATGCTGCCGGCATACCGACAAGCAGCACCGTGCGCAGGCCCCAGTCCAGCGATTTCGAATACCCCGACGCATCCTCGTCGGCATGGTGACGCGACAGCTGCGGCAGGATGACCGTGCCGATCGCCACGCCGAACAACCCGAGCGGAAGCTCCGTCAGCCGGTCCGAGTAATACAGCCAGGATTGCGCCTCGGGCACCAGCAGTGAAGCGAACACGGTGCCCACCAGCAGGTTCACCTGTGCGACCGAGGACGAGAAGATTGTCGGCAACATCAGTCGCCCGACGCGGCGCACCCCCTCGTGGCGAAAATTGAAGCGCAAGCGGGGCCGCAGCCCCCAGCGCGCCATCGCCGGCCACAACACCAGCACCTGCAGCACGCCCGCCCCCAGCACGCCCCAGGCGAGCGCCTTGGCGGGTACATCCAGCACCCCCCCCAGCAGCAGCATCGCGGCGATCACGCCCAGGTTGTGCAGCACGGGCGTCAACGCGGGCAGGCCGAAATGGCGGAACGTGTTGAGCACCGCGCCTGCCAGCGCCGTCATCGATATGAAGGTCAGGTACGGGAAAGTGATGAGCAGCATGTCCGCCGCCATCGACACCATTCCCGTCTTGGCGTCATCCGCAAACAACAGGAACAAGCGCGCGATCCACGGGGCGAGGAGCATGCCCAGACCGGTCACGAGGATCACAACGGCCAGCAACGCGCCCGCGACATGATCCAGAAAATCCTGTAGCGCCTTGTCGTCGCCCCGCTGCTTGAGCTCGGACAGAACCGGCACGAAGGCGGACGAGAACGAGCCTTCCGCGAAAATGCGCCGCAGGTAATTCGGGATGCGATAGGCGACGACGAATGCACTGACCGCGGGGCCTGCACCGAACAGGCTGGCCTGCAGCGCGTCGCGGACGTAGCCGGCGATGCGCGAGAGCAACGTCATTGCGCTGAAGACAGCGGTAGAGCGCAGCATTCCGCCCTTGGGCTTGGTGTCCGCAGCGTTCATGAACGCGCCACCGTACACGCGGTGTTGACGCAAGCTATTGAGCCGGCCATACTTTTGGGTCTGATTTTCCGCACCCGCATTCCCTTATCTAGTTTCATCCATTTCTCAGGAAGCAACCCGCCGTGGCAAACATCAAGTCCGCCAAGAAGCGCGCCAAGCAGGCAGTCGTGCGCAATGCCCGTAACGCCAGCCAGCGTTCGATGCTGCGTACCGCCGTGAAGAAGGTGCTGAAGGCGATCAACGAAAATGACGCTGCCGGCGCACAGGCCGCTTTCGCGACCGCCCAGCCGATCCTCGATCGCTTCAGCTCGCGCGGCCTGATCCACAAGAACAAGGCCGCCCGTCACAAGAGCCGCCTGAACGCGCGAATCCGCGCCATTCAGACCGCTGCCTGATTCCATCCAGGCTGCGTCATAAAAAGCCCGGCTCAGGCCGGGTTTTTTTGTGGCCGAGGCCGTTTCGGTGGAAAACACGCGCATTCCACGGTTGCAGGCGCGAGTCGTCGAAAGCGCACCTGTAGCGAACGGGACAGCGCCACCCACTCGCGTCCGAGATAGGCGGTGAGAAGCTTGGGCCACCACTAAAGGTCGCAAACGACGGGCCGCCGCGTGAGCACGCTTCATTCGGCCACGGGAAGCCAACCGAAGGTTGCGGGACTTGCCATCGTGATCTGACACACGTGCCTCAGGAGCTGGAACCGGCCGCGGCCGCTTCGGCGGCATCCTCTCGCTGTCGATCGAAGAACGCCATCACTTCGAGCATGATCGGCCAGGTGCCCTCGCGCCCGATCGCGGAGACCAGGAACCAGCGATCCTTCCAGCCAAGCTCGTCGATCACGGCCTGGGCGGCATCCTGCTGTTCTTCCTCAAGCAGCAGATCGGCTTTGTTGAGCACCAGCCAGCGCGGCTTCGCGAGCAGTTCGGGATCGTGCCGCTCAAGCTCGCGTTCGATCGCGCGCACCTGGTCGGCCGGCGTGACGTTTTCGACGCCACCTTCCATCGGAGCGATATCCACGAGGTGAAGCAGGATGCGCGTGCGCTGGAGATGTCGAAGGAACTGGGCACCCAGCCCTGCCCCGTCGGCCGCACCCTCGATGAGCCCCGGAATGTCGGCGATCACGAAGCTCCGGTAAGCCTCGACGCTGACGACCCCGAGGTTCGGATAAAGCGTGGTGAACGGATAGTCGGCGACCTTCGGCGTCGCTGCGGAGACGGCACGGATGAACGTGCTTTTTCCGGCGTTCGGGAAACCGAGCAGGCCAACATCCGCCAGCAGCTTGAGTTCCATGCGCAGCGCGCGCTCCTCGCCAGGCAGGCCCGGCAGTGCCTTTCGCGGCGAGCGGTTGGTCGAACTCTTGAAATGCATGTTGCCGAGCCCGCCCTTGCCACCGCGCGCGACCAGCAGGCGGTCGCCGTGTTGTGTCAGGTCGCCGATGACTTCGTCGGTTTCGACGTTGGTGATGACGGTGCCGACGGGCACGGTGATCGTCAGGTCTTCGCCGCCCTTGCCATAGGCCTGCCGGCCCATGCCGTTCTCGCCGCGCTGGGCGCGGAACTGCTTCTGGTGGCGGAAATCGACGAGCGTGTTGACGTTCTCGTCGGCCTGCAGCCATACGCTGCCACCGTCGCCACCGTCGCCACCGTCCGGGCCGCCGAGCGGGATGAATTTCTCCCGGCGGAAGCCAATGCAGCCGTTGCCGCCGTTACCTGCGATGACCTGGATTTCGGCTTCGTCGACGAGTTTCATGGCGCTCGATATCGGAGTTGATGGGTTTTCAATGGGACAGGACCAGGGCCAGCAGACGTTGCAGCAGCTCCACGCTACGTTGAGCTGCTGCAGATGCTCTGGATCGGCAAGCGTAACCGGCATGCACGCAAAGCCGGCGTCGAAGAGCCTGCCTGTTGCGTGCACGGCAACAGGCGTCGCGCCCGCTCA
>CADCUA010000376.1 GCA_902805755.1 uncultured Lysobacter sp. | reverse complement strand
CGAGGCACCGGTCCGCGAGGTCGACGTCCATCGGCTCGAAGTACGTGCAATCTCGGGAGGTCGGCTGGAGCTGCATGTCGAATGCGGTTCCGGCACCTATATCCGCAGCATCGTGCGCGACCTGGGCGAAGCGCTCGGTTGCGGCGCCCATGTGGAGGTTCTGAGGCGTTGCTGGGTGGAGCCGTTCATGACGCCGCGGATGTACACGCTCGAAGAGCTGGAGGAACTTGCACGGCACGGCGAGGCGGCGCTTGAAGCGACGCTGCTGCCGATCGAGGCGGGGCTTGTCGGGTTCGAGCGCGTCGAGCTGGATGCGGAATGCCGCCGCCGCTTCGCGCAGGGTCAGGCGGCTCCGTGTCAGACGGGGTCGGACGGCACGGTGGCTGTATTCGACGATGGCGGTCGCTGCGTCGGACTGGGTGCACGCGCGGGCGAACGCGTCGCGCCACAGCGGCTGTTCCGATGGGCCGCAGCGTAAGTCCGTCGCTCGCCGTATGCGCCGGTCGAGCTTGCGATCAGTCCTTCCGCCGGTCGCATCGGCACTGGCCTGCTGTTACACTTCCGCCGCTTTACGCAGTCCTCACGGGACGTAGAGCAGCACTTCCCCTCCGCAAACGGCGAGCCAGGCGGTGCATCGGCAATAACAGCCGATTCGCTTCTGCAGGCCACGCATCGAGAAATCAAATGTCCATCGACACCAGTAAAGTCATCGAAGAACACAAGCGCGCCGACAACGACACCGGTTCGCCGGAAGTCCAGGTCGCCCTGCTCACCGCGCGCATCGAACACCTCACGGGTCACTTCAAGACCCACAAGCAGGACCACCACAGCCGTCGTGGCCTGCTGATGATGGTGAACCAGCGCCGCAGTCTGCTCGACTACCTCAAGCGCAAAGACAACGAGCGCTACAAGGCGCTGATCGAGAAACTCGGTCTGCGTCGCTGATCGAAATACCCGCCGCGGCGCAGTGATGCGCCGCGGTTTGCATTTGGGGCTTTCGAAGCCCTACCGCGGTACACCGGGTGGAAGTGTTTTCCGCCAACCGGACCGGGCAAGGGCCCTGACCGGAACGCATTGAAACGAGGGATTAGACAACGTGGCAAAAATTACAAAGACCTTCCCGTTCGGCAAGCACCAGGTCACCCTGGAAACCGGTGAGATCGCCCGCCAGGCTGGCGGCGCCGTCATCGTCAGGATGGAAGACACCGTGGTGCTCGTCGCCGCCGTGGCCTCCAGGACCGCACGTGAAGGCCAGGACTTCTTCCCGCTGACGGTCGACTACCAGGAAAAGTTCTACGCCGGCGGCCGTATCCCGGGTGGCTTCTTCAAGCGCGAAGGCCGCGCGACCGAAAAGGAAACGCTGACCTCGCGCCTGATCGACCGGCCGATCCGTCCGCTGTTCCCGGAAGAGTTCCGTAACGAAGTCCAGATCATCGCCACGGTGATGTCGTTGAATCCCGAGATCGACGGCGACATCCCGGCGCTGCTCGGTGCATCCGCTGCGCTTGCGCTGACCGGTGCACCGTTCCAGGGCCCGATCGGCGCTGCGAAAGTCGGCTACAAGAACGGCCAGTACATCCTCAACCCATCGACCAGCGAGCTGCTGGAGTCGGACCTCGAGCTCATCGTCGCCGGCACGAAGGACGCGGTGCTGATGGTCGAGTCCGAAGCGAAGGTGCTCTCGGAGGAAGTGATGCTCGGCGCGGTGGTGTTCGGCCACCAGCAGATGCAGGTCGCGATCGATGCGATCAACGAACTCGTCGCCGAAGTCGGCAACGCGAAGTGGGATTGGCAGGCGCCCGAGAAGAACGAGTCCATGGTCAGCGCGCTGCAGGGCGCGATCGGTGACCGCCTCGCGCAGGCCTACCAGATCCACAATAAGGCCGAGCGCCGCACCGCGATCTCCGCGCTGCGCAAGGAAGTCATCGAGTCGCTCGCACCGCAGTGCGAAGCGAATGGCTGGCTGCCTTCCGCGCTGACGAAGGAATTCGGCGAGCTCGAATACCAGACCATGCGTGGCTCCGTGCTGCAGACGAAGGTCCGCATCGACGGCCGTGCACTGGATACCGTCCGCCCGATCAGCTCGAAGGTCAGCGTGCTGCCGCGTACGCACGGCTCGTCGCTGTTCACGCGTGGCGAAACGCAGGCGATCGTAGTTGCGACGCTCGGCACCGCGCGCGATGGCCAGATCATCGATGCCGTCGGTGGCGAGTACAAGGAACACTTCCTGTTCCATTACAACTTCCCTCCGTACTCGGTGGGCGAAGCCGGCCGCATGATGGGCCCGAAGCGTCGCGAGATCGGCCACGGCCGCCTCGCCAAGCGCGGCGTGCTGGCCGTCATGCCGACGATGGAAGAGTTCCCGTACACGATCCGCATCGTGTCGGAAATCACCGAGTCGAACGGTTCCTCGTCGATGGCATCGGTGTGCGGCTCCTCGCTCGCGCTGATGGACGCCGGCGTGCCGATCAAGGCACCGGTCGCGGGCATCGCGATGGGTCTGATCAAGGAGGGCGACGACTTCGCCGTGCTGAGCGACATCCTCGGTGACGAGGACCACCTCGGCGACATGGACTTCAAGGTCGCCGGTACTGCCGAGGGCGTGACCGCCCTGCAGATGGACATCAAGATCCAGGGCATCACCGAAGAGATCATGCGCACGGCGCTGGACCAGGCCAAGGCCGGTCGCCT
>CADCUA010000375.1 GCA_902805755.1 uncultured Lysobacter sp. | reverse complement strand
ACCGTTCCGATGAATGTGCCAGCACTCGCACCCATAGGCTGGCGGATGATCGAGCGGATCGACTACGGTCAGGTCCGCGCCATCGTGTCTGTGGCTTTACCTCACGAAAGGGCGCACTGCCCGCACTTCATATGCAGACTTCCGCTTACGCCTGCCCGATGCCCTCGCACGAGGACGAACAGCGCCGCATGACGGCGTTGTTGCGGCTTGCCGTTCTGGACAGCGAGCCCGAGGCGGTGTTCGACAACCTCGTGTGGTTGGGCGCGACGATCTGCGACGTGCCGACGTCGGTGATTTCACTGATCGATTCGGATCGCCAGTGGTTCAAGGCGCGGCATGGCATCGATCTGACCGAAACGCCACGTGAGCAGGCGTTCTGCGCGCACGCGATCCTGGACGATGAGCTGTTGTACGTGCCGGACGCGCTGCTCGATGCGCGCTTCAGCAGTCATCCGCTGGTGCTTGGCGAGCCGCACATCCGCTTCTACGCCGGCGCTCCTCTCGTCGGTCGTGAGGGCGTTCGCTACGGCACCCTGTGCGTCTTCGACACGCAACCAAAAACGCTGAGCCCGACACAGCAGGAAACGCTGACGCGCCTGGCGCGCCAGGCGGTGGCGCAGCTCGAATCCCGGCGCGAGCATCTGCAGGCCAAGGCGAAGGACGCGACCATCGCGAACCTGCTCGAGGCATTGCCTGACGCGGTGGTCGCATGCGATGCCGCCGGCAAGCTGCGCCTGCTCAACAGGACCGCGAAGGACTGGTTCGGCGAATGCGGGCAGGACAGCTCACCCGAGCACCGCGCGCGCATGGTGCGCGTGCTACGCGAGGAAGGCGCAGTGGAACTGCCTGCCGAGCGCTTCCCGATGGCGCGCGCAATGGCAGGCGAGCGCGTGCGCGAACAGATCATTGTGCAGATGGGCAATCGCCCGGCCCGCGTCATGAACTGCAACGCCGAGCCGATCCGTTCGCTCTCCGGCGCTCCCGCGGGTGCAGTCGCGGTGCTGCATGACATCACCTACATGCGCGCGGCTGCCGACCGCGTGGCGGAATCCGAAGCGCGCCTGCGCATCACACTGCAGTCGATCGAAGACGGCGTCGTCGCCACCGACGCAGACGGGCGCATCACCTTCATCAATCCGAAAGCCATGCGCCTGCTCGGCCGTGACGAGTCGGCCGCGCTGGGGCAAGCGCTGTCGGGCATCTTCCGCATGGTGTGTGAAACCAGCGGCGAACCGATCGCGGATCCGGTAGGCGTCACACTGCGCTGCGGCGTCGCGAGCCCGATCCAGAGTGCGCTGCTGCTGCAGACGGCGGGCGAGCCGTTCGTAGTGGAATTCCGGGTCACGCCCATTCGTGGCGCTGCGACCGACACGCGAGGGGCCGTTCTCGTGCTGCGCGACGTCTCGGAGGCCCGGAAGTTCGCGCATGAAATCCGGCATCAGGCGACGCATGACGCGCTCACCGGGTTGCCGAACCGTCGCCATCTGGAGGCCGTGCTGGAGTCCCGCGGCGACGGCGCGCACAACGATGCGATCCTCCTGGTCAATCTCGACCAGTTCAAGATCGTCAATGACACCTGTGGCCATGTGGCCGGCGACCGGCTGCTGAAACAGGCGGCCGAGCTGATGCGCGGCGTGCTGCGATCAAGCGACCTCTTGGCGCGGTTCGGCGGCGACGAATTCGCTGTCCTGCTGCGTGATTGCCGCATCGATGACGCGCTGCGCATCGCCGACCAGATGCGCAGTGCGCTGGAAGCGATGCGCTTCGTGTGGGAAGGCAAGCCTTTCAGTGTCAGCGCCAGCATCGGCGTGGTTCCGGCGCATGGCGCCTCCAGCGCAGCGGAGCTGATGAGCCTGGCCGGCTCGGCCTGCCAGCTGGCCAAGGAAACCGGCCGCAACCGCATCTATGTGCACCAGCCCGGCGATTCGAACCTCGCGCTGCGTCGCAACGAACTAGGGTGGGTGTCGCGCATCCAGTCCGCGCTCGAGGAAGACCGGTTCGTGCTGTACGCCCAGCGCATCGCGTCGCTGTCGGATGCGCCGGCAACGTCGCGTTATGAAGTGCTGGTCCGCCTGCGCGAGGCCACGGGCGAACTGGTGCCGCCGATGGCGTTCATCCCTGCGGCGGAGCGCTACGGATTGATGCAGCACATCGACCGCTGGGTGGTCGACCGGACGCTTGGAGCGCTGGCCGCATGTCGGCATGCCGAAGCGCCGACGCTGTCGATCAACCTGTCCGGTCGAACACTTGGGGATGACGGCTTCCTGGACTTCGTCGAGGCCTGTTTCGCGCGCCACGGCGTACCGTTTTCGAACGTGTGTTTCGAAGTCACCGAAACCACCGCGATCGCGAACCTGGCGCAGGCCGAGAAATTCATCGCATGGTTCCGCGACCGCGGCTGCGGGTTCTCGCTCGACGATTTCGGCAGCGGCATGTCCTCGTTCGGCTATCTCAAGCGGCTGCACGTGGACTATCTCAAGATCGACGGCGCGTTCGTGCGCAACCTGGTCAATGACCGGGTCGACGAGGCGATGGTCAGCGCGATCCAGAACGTGGCCGCCGTGATGGGCCTGAAGACGGTGGCGGAATTCGTTGAGGACGAAGCCACGATGGTCCGCCTGAAAGCGATCGGCGTGGACTTCGCGCAGGGCTACGGCATCCACCGGCCGGAGCCTCTCGTCGGCCTGCTGTAG
>CADCUA010000374.1 GCA_902805755.1 uncultured Lysobacter sp. | reverse complement strand
GCACCTTAAGTCGGATCTTGCATGCGAGGTCTATGACCCGCACGGGCCGGCACCATGCGCGTCTCTTAACGAGCGAGCGGCACGGGTGGTAAGTCTTGTGCGCGGCGCGCGATTTCGCGAGGTCGAACGTGCAGCGGTTACGCCGGCGAGCCGTCCGGGTTGTACTGGATCATCCAGAGGCCGGCCCAAAGCTTGAGATCAAGCTCGTAGCCTTCGCGGCCTTTCTGCATCAGCCACGCGGGTGCGTCGGCTCGCGGGACCTCGTGCACGATGATGTCCTCGCCGTCCACGCCGCCGCCTGCGCCGACCTTGCGAAGGTTCGTGGCACGCACGAACGCGATGCGCTCGCTGCTCATGCCGGCCGATGTAGGACCGGTCAGCAACACGTCGACGTGGCCCGCTTCCCAGCCCGTTTCCTCGATCAGCTCACGCCTGGCGGCATCGGCCAGCGTATCGCTGTTACGTTCGTCGCCTACGAGGCCCGCGGGCATTTCGATCGTGCGCCGCCCCAGCGGCACGCGATGCTGCTCGACGAACAGCACCCGGTCTTCCGGCGTGACGGCGATGACGATCACCGCCATGCCTTCCCCATGCACGCGCTCGACATACTCCCAGTGGCCGCGGCGCCGCATGCGCAGCCACTGGCCGTCGTACAGGGTTTCCACAGCCTGATCGTTCATCCACCCGTCCTTGCATGCATTCGTCTGCGACGATCCTACCGGGCCTCCGTTGAGGGCATGTAGTCGATGCCCGCGGCCGCATGCAGCCGACGCCGCGTCAGCGGGCCGAAGCGCAGCTGCTCGCACAACACGAGCAGCCGGTCCGGGCAGCAGCTTGCACGTGCGAAATGTCCGTCGTGATCACCGAGCGGCGCGTCGAGCGCAATGGTCGACAGCTGCCTGCAGAGCAGGGCCTGCTCGCGATGCAGGCGCAGCTTCGCTGCGCAGGCGGCCGCACCGCGCAGACGCAGGTAAGGCACTTCGTCGACGCGCGAAAGCAGGGCATCAAGCGAGCCGAAATGCGCAAGCAGTGCGACGGCGGTCTTCGCGCCAATGCCCGGGACTCCGGGGATGTTGTCGACCGCATCGCCCGTCAGCGCAAGGTAGTCGGCAATCTGGTGCGCATGCACGCCATGACGCGCGGGAACCCCGGCCGCGCCCCAGCGCTGGTTGCGCGCGTAATCCCATTGTTCGTCGTGTTCGCCTAGCAGCTGTGACAGGTCCTTGTCCGGCGACACGATGATCGAGCGAACCCCACGCGCGCGCGCCGAATGCACCGCCGTGCCGATCAGGTCATCCGCTTCGTAGTCGCTGTGCGCAAGCACGGTCAGGCCCAGTGCACGGCAGACGTTCTGGCACTGCACGAACTGCCGACGCAACTCCTCCGGCGCCGGGTCGCGGTTGGCCTTGTACGCGGGGTAGAGCGCGTTGCGGAAGCACGAGTCCAGCGCTTCGTCGAACGCCACCGCGATGTGCTGCGGGCGCGCGCGTTCCAGCAGTTCCAGTACGAAGCGCGCGAATCCGTGCACGGCGTTCGTGGGCCAGCCGTCGGCATCGTGGAATTCATTCGGCATCGAGTGCCACGCGCGGAAGACGTAGATGCTCGCGTCGACGAGATACAGCGGCGGCCCGACGGCGGTCGCAGGCATGTCGTTCAAGAGAGCGCTCCCGGCGGCCGCACGCCTTCAGGCGTCCACTCGCTCAGCAAGGTGTGTGGATCGGGACGCTCGCGATCGGGCACTTCCATGCGCGGCGTGCCGATGTGGATGAAACCGGCCACCTGTTCGCCTGCTTCCAGTTCCAGCCACGTGCGTACTTCGGGGTCGTAGGCCAGCCAGCCGGTCAGCCAGATCGCGCCGAAGCCGAGCGCATGCGCCGCCTGCAGAAGCGCGAAACAAACCGATGATGCGGTCGAAAACCGCTCGGATTCCGGGATCTTTCCGTCCGGACCGAGTCGCGCGATGACTGCGACGACGACCGGTGCATACGAAAAGCGCTGGCGATCCTTGTCGACCGCCGCCTCGCTCGCACCGGGCGTGCATTCGAGCGAGCGTCGCGCAAGGCGTTCGCCGAATGCGTGGCGCGCCTCGCCCTGGAATCGGATGAAGCGGAACGGCACGCGCTTGCCGTGGTCGGGCACGCGGACGGCGGATTGCAGCATGCGCAGCAGCGTGGGCTCGTCAGGTCCCGGCGCGGACAGCTGTTTCGGCGGCACGGAGCGGCGCGCGTCCATCGCCGCGAGTGCGATGTCGGCCTCATTACGCGCGACGTCTAGATTCGTGTGGGACATGACTCACAGATTGGAAAAATGAAGGGCCAGTGTGACGCAGCGGGACACTATGCTGCCCCCGAGGGCGCAAGGCGCCTGATCCGTGTCATCGCGGGGTGTGTCGGTTCATCAGGAGCGAAACGTGGCAGGCCAACCATTTGGGGTATTCCAGGGCATGCACACCGAACCAGGGCGCATTCTGGAGGAAATGAAGCGTCTGGCAGTTGAACAGCTGGGCGCGTTGCCGGCCGGGCTCGGTCGCGCGGTCGAGCAGACGCTGCAGGCGTCCCCGGGTGGGCCCTCGTTCGAGGAACAGAATGCATTGCAGCTGCTGCGCCAGCAAAGCGCCGGCCATGTCATGCGGTTCCGCGAACAGATCGCGAAAGGCTTCGATGATTTCCGCGGACCGTCCGATCGGGCCGGTCATCACATGGGCCTGGTCGAAGAGCAGGTGCTGGATTTCCATCTGGCCGGGCAGCGCCTGTCGGTCCTGCTCGAGCAGCGCTACCAGCGTCCGCTGGAGGTCATGAAGGAGCGTCTGGGGGCGCTCTCGAACGTGATGCGTCTGCCTGCCGCATCCAACCCGATCGCGCCGGCGCGCCTGGTGGGCGCGTTCGTGCAGACCTACGGTGACCTGAAGCTGCCCGAGGCACTTTCGGACCTGATGTTCCGCCAGTACCAGCTCGCGTTGGGGCGGGTGCTGGACGATCTGTACGTCCGCATCAACTCCTTGCTTGCCGGTGCCGGCTACGGCTCGGATGTGCAGGGCCGTCGCGCGACGCCGCTGCCGTCCAGCCGCTCGTGGGCGCAGCCCGAAGAAGTGCTGGCGCCTGCTGCCGGCCCATCTGCGGCAGTGCCGAACCCGTTCATGCCCGCCGCCCGGCCGCCTGCGGCGCCGACGTTGCCGCCGATGCCGGTCGTGAGCTCGCGCCTGTCGGCCGAGCTGTCCGGATTGCGCGCGCAGTTGCATGCATGGCGAAACCAGGCGTCGTCGGAGCAGTCCCCGGCAGACCTTTCGAAGCGGCGCGAGCTGCAGACGCAGGAAGTCGTGACGATCGCCTCCGTCCTGCAGGGCGAAGCCCCCGACACCTATGCGCGCGCGCTCGCCGGCCCGGGCCGCCTGGGCGAATGCATCCGCGACCAGCTCAATTCCGGCGCACGCCGGCTCGGAATGAGCCCCGACCAGATCCGTCTCGGCCAGCCGGAAGAGGACGCGATCGACATGGTCGCGATGCTGTTCGAATCGGTGTTCCGCACGCATTCGTTGCAGGACCGCGCGCGCCGCCTGTACGGCCGCCTGGTATTGCCCTATGTAAAGGTCGCACTCGCCAGCGATGCGATGTTCGTGCAGCCGCAGCATCCGGCGCGCCGCCTGCTCGACGCGGTGACCGAGGCCTGCGAGGACAACGACGCGTCCACGCCGCAGGACCGCGAGCTGCTCGAGCGCGCGGCCGCGGTGTCGCAGCGCGTCGTGGCCGAATACAACGAAGACATCGCGATCTTCGAAACCGCGCATGCCGAACTCGAGGAGCTGCTCATCCAGCAGCGGCGCCGGGGCGAGCTGCAGGAAAGCCGCGCGGCGAAGGCGACCTACGGGCGCGAGCGCCTTGCGCAGGCCCGCGGCCAGGCGGACGAACTGCTGCGCGCACGCCTGTCCACGCGGCCGCTGACCGCGGCGGTGGCGGAATTCCTGACCGCGCCGTGGCGCCACCATCTGGTGCAGACGCTGTTGCGCGAGGGCGACGGGAGCGAGCGCGCGAACGAAGCGATCGATCTTGGCGTCGCACTGGTCGAAGCCGATGCGATGGCCGAAGCGGGCCGGGGCCGCGAACTTGCCGAGCGCATGTTTTCGCTGCAACCGCTGATCGTGCAGTGCCTCGCGAGCCTGGGGCTGGACGAGGGCGCGGGCCGGCATGGCATGGCCATGCTGCTGCGCGACCTCGCGCGACCGGATTGCGAACGCCGAACCCATTCGGCAGCGCCGCTGGCGAGCGACGAGCCGGCGAACGATGACCCGCGGCTATGGCTGGCGGGCGGCACCGCGACGGTTCCGCACGATCCGGCCATTGCCGCCACGATCCGCCGCCTGCGTCCAGGCGAGTGGATGCGGCTGCTCGATGCGCAGGGTGAGGCGACTTCGGTGAAGGTTGCCTGGGTCAGTCCGTTGACCTCGCGCCTGTTGCTGGTCAACCGTCGCGGCATGCGTGTTCTGGTGTCGGCGCCCGAAGAGCTTGCCGCGATGGTGGGTGCGGGTCGGCTGGTGCTGGGCGGCGAACGCACACCATTCTCCGAGGCGATGGTGCAGCTGCGTCAGCGCCTGGATCACGCCGTCGGCCAGTGCTGAGCTGACGATCGGCCAAGGGCGCCGGCGCGCCGCGCTACGCGCGCAAAACTGCCGGGCCCGTTCGTGTCCTGGCCCGATCTGGCGTGTGCAGCCACGCGCTGCACGCGTCAGCGATGCGGCGCCTCACGCCGTGCCGGCGCGGGATTGGCCAGCACCCAGCTGCGTTTCTGCTCCGGACTCATCGCTCGCCACTTCGCGAGGAACTCCTTCTGCGCGGGCCTGGGCAACGGGCGGATGTGCGAGAACACCGCACGCATCTGTTCATGCTGTTCGGGGCTCATGCCCTCCCAGCGCTTCATTCCACGGTGCGCGCGTCGACGCTGCTCCGGGCTGAGCTCGCGCCAGCGCTGTGCGTGCGCGAGCATGCGCCCGCGATGGGCCGGCTCGGCATTCCAGCGCTCGCGGATCGGTGCGATGAGCTGCTCGCGTTGCGCGGGCGAGAGCTGCTCCCAGGCGGGCAGGGCAGGGGCCGTGTCCTGCGCAAGCGCAATTGTGGGCACGAGCGCCAGCAGCATCACCAGGGCGTGGCGGGCGAGGGTGGATTGGAGAGCGGTCATGGGAAGGCCCGTTCAGAGGTGGAGTCGATGACGTCGCTGGACGCAAGCCAGACGTAGAGGTCGGGGGATTCTTCAAGCGTGATCGGAGCGGCGGCGACGGCCGCGTCGGCTTGTGTCGTCGGAGGCGCGCTCGGCGTTGCCGATTCGCTGGAGGTAGGCGCCGGCTGCAGGCGCAGGGCGATGGCGATCACGGCCATTGCAGCGAACGCGCCGCCGAGTGGCCAGCCGAAAGCCCGGCGTGTCGCCGCGCGCGCGTCCGGATCACGGGCTGCGCGCAGCCGCGACCGCGTCGCGGGCGACAGGTGCTGCAGCGAATGCGCGTGCAACCCGCGCATCGAATCATCGAAACCGTCGGTGTCGTTCATTGCCAGTCCTTGAGGTGACGCTGCAGCGCTTCGCGCGCGCGCGAAAGGTGGGTTTTGACGGAGCCTTCGCTGCACGCCATCGCCCGAGCGGTCGTGGCGACGTCGAGTTCTTCGAGCACGCGCAGCGTGAATGCCTCGCGCTGGCGTCGCGGCAGCAGGCCCAGCGCATCGACCAGCCGCGCGTACGCCTCACGTGCATCGTGGGCACGCGACGGGTCCGGCGTGTTGTCGTCCACCCAATCGATCTCGTCGCTGGCCTTCGTGGGCGAAGGCATCAGCCAACGCAGCCGGAAACTGCGGCGGCGCTGGATGTCGACCACGCGGCTTCGCAGTACGCTCCAGAACAGCGGCGTCCACTCGTCGGCGCCATGATCCCGATAGCTCAGCATCCGCAACATCGCGTCCTGCACCGCATCGAGTGCGTCGTCGCGCTGGCGCAGTCCGATTTCCGCGAAGCGGAACGCACGCGGTCCGATGCCCGCCAGAAACGCCTCGAGCGTCGCGGGCGCGGGTTCCATCGCGCCGGGCCTGTCATGTGCGACGGCGTGCGAGCCGGATGCGGGGGCGACAGTCACGTGCAGCAGCATACGGCGTGCCGGCACGGTGCCATTGCGGTTGGCGCGCGACGACGCGACCCGGCGCGGTGCCCGAGCCGGCGTGGCGCAAACCGGATCGACGGGAATGAAGTTGCAATCGACATCGCTCGGGCTCCAAGCCGGACTCGTTGCGATAACGACCGAAGCGTCCGCGCGTTGACATGCCTGCGGGACGATTTATCGATCGTTGTGCCCAGCCGGCTCTGACGGCGGTCTTATGAGGTTCGGCCGCGTCCAGCATCCCCAGCGCAGTCGTTTCCGCGTACGGCTGTCGCAGCGGAGCAGACCTTGCGTCTTGACCGCCCTTGCCTCGCTCAGCGCGACGCGAGTGCCGCCGCCACGAGTGCCGTCATCACCCAGGCGATGTCGGGCGTGCCGTTTGCGAGCTGGGTCAATGTCCAGGCGTGGTTCCAGCCCAGGCGCACCGCGGCATCCCAAGGTGACAGGCCGAGGCTTCCCGACAGGTGCGTGGCGATGATCCACCAGTTCGCGAGCAACACGATGAGCGCCGTGGCTGCGAGCCCGATCACGATGCGCAGCGCCCCACGCGGCCAGCGCCCGAGGCGCAGCATCCACGCGATGTCCAGTGCGCCCACGACCGCCATCCAGCTGTGCTGCTGGTGCGTCGAAACGCTCAGGAGCACCCACAGCGCCGCGAACCCGAACGTGCCCAACAGCAGCAATGCCACGGGCAGCACGAGGGCGGAGCGGGTGTTTACAGCGGTCGTCATTGCGTGGTCGGGCCCGCGAGGCAAGCCGTACAGCATAGCTGTCGCGGCCCCCGGTAGAATGACGGCCCGGCGCGCCTTGCGCGTACTGCGATGCCTGCCATGTATTCCCGCACCAGCGAACCCGTCCGTTTCGAAACCGACTGCCCGGCCGTCCTCGTGCCGCAGGGCGAAAAGGTCACGTTGCCCGCGGGCAGCGTCGGCTACATCACGCAGGCGCTCGGCGGCAGTTACACCGTGTTCGTCGAAGGCAATCTGTTCCGGATCGCGGGCAGTGACGCGGAGGCGATCGGCAAGGAACCGCCCGATCCGCTGCGCCTGCCCGAAGGTGCGGACGACGAAGCGGTGGAGCGGCTGGTGTGGTCGCAGCTGCGCACCTGTTTCGATCCGGAGATCCCGATCAACGTGGTCGACCTCGGCCTGGTCTACGACGCGAGCGTCGTCCCCGACACGGACAACCCCGGGCAGCGCCGTGTCGAAGTGCGCATGACCCTGACCGCACCCGGCTGCGGCATGGGCGATGTGCTGGTGTCGGACGTGCGCGACAAGATCGAGATGATACCGACGGTCACGG
>CADCUA010000373.1 GCA_902805755.1 uncultured Lysobacter sp. | reverse complement strand
CGACGTCCATCTGTTCGCCGCGGTTTGCCAGCACACGCTCGGCCTCGGCCTTCGCCGCGCGTACCGCAGCTTCGTCGATGTCCTGCGCGCGGATCGCGGTATCCGCGAGCACGGTCACGACGGTCGGCTGCACTTCGAGAATGCCGCCGGAGACTGCGAAGTCGAGCTGCTCGCCATTTGGCAGTGTCACCACAACCTTGCCGGGCTTGAGGCGGGTAATGAGCGGCGTGTGCTTCGGCGCAATGCCGAGCTCACCCATTTCACCGGTCGCGACCAGAAGGGTTGCCTCGCCGTGGAAGATCTCTTCCTCGGCGCTGACGATGTCGCAACGGAACGTGGCCATGAATCTCTCGCTGTATTCGATGAGGACCGGACACGAGGCCCAAAGTCAGCGCGGACGCGACTCGGGCCTCGCACCCTGCGGCCCGCAAAGCGGACCGCGGACGCTTCGAAGATCCCGGCTCAGCCGGTGATCTTCTTCGCCTTCTCGACTGCTTCCTCGATGCCGCCGACCATGTAGAACGCCTGCTCCGGCAGGTGGTCGTACTCGCCGTCGACGATGCCCTTGAAGCCGCGGATCGTGTCCTTCAGCGTGACGTACTTGCCCGGCGAGCCGGTGAACACTTCGGCCACGTGGAACGGCTGGCTGAAGAAGCGCTCGATCTTGCGCGCGCGCGACACGGCCTGCTTGTCTTCTTCGCTGAGCTCGTCCATGCCGAGGATCGCGATGATGTCCTTCAGTTCCTTGTACTTCTGCAGCGTCGACTGCACGCGGCGCGCCACATCGTAGTGCTCGTGGCCGATTACGTTCGGATCAAGCTGGCGCGACGTGGAGTCGAGCGGATCGACTGCCGGGTAGATACCGAGCGAGGCGATGTTACGGCTCAGCACGACGGTCGCGTCCAGGTGGGCGAACGTCGTCGCGGGCGACGGGTCGGTCAGGTCGTCCGCGGGCACGTACACGGCCTGGATCGAGGTGATCGAACCCGTCTTCGTCGAGGTGATGCGCTCCTGCAGCACGCCCATTTCTTCGGCGAGCGTCGGCTGGTAACCCACCGCCGACGGCATGCGGCCGAGCAGCGCCGACACTTCGGTACCGGCCAGCGTGTAGCGGTAGATGTTGTCGACGAAGAACAGGATGTCGCGGCCCTTGCCGGTCGCCGGGTCGATGTCGTCGCGGAAATACTCGGCCATCGTCAGGCCGGTCAGCGCGACGCGCAGGCGGTTGCCCGGCGGCTCGTTCATCTGGCCGTACACCATCGCGACCTTGTCGAGGACGTTGGAGTCCTTCATCTCGTGGTAGAAGTCGTTGCCCTCGCGGGTACGCTCGCCCACGCCGGCGAACACGGACAGACCCGCGTGCGCCTTCGCGATGTTGTTGATCAGCTCCATCATGTTGACGGTCTTGCCGACGCCGGCGCCGCCGAACAGGCCGACCTTGCCGCCCTTCGCGAACGGGCACATCAGGTCGATGACCTTGATGCCGGTTTCCAGCAGGTCGGTCGCCGAGGACTGCTCTTCATACGTCGGCGCGCTGCGGTGGATTTCCCACGAGTCGGTCGCCTGCACCGGGCCGGCTTCGTCGATCGGGTTGCCGAGCACGTCCATGATGCGGCCCAGCGTACCGGCACCGACCGGCACCGAGATCGCGCGGTTCGTGTTGACGGCGACGAGGTTGCGCTTCAGGCCGTCGGTCGAACCGAGCGCGATCGCGCGCACGATGCCGTCGCCGAGCTGCTGCTGCACTTCGAGCGTGATGTTCGTGTTCTCGACCTTCAGCGCGTCGTACACGCGCGGCACGAAATCGCGCGGGAATTCAACGTCGACGACCGCGCCGATGATCTGCACGATCTTGCCGTGGTTCGTGACCGGGCTGTCCATCAGCTGGCTGTTCATCTGTAATTCCTCGTAACTTGATGCGGCTTGCGGACGCGTGGCGACCGCGGGATGTGGTGTAGCGGGCAGCGCGGATCAGACCGCGGCGGCGCCGCCGACGATTTCCGAGATTTCCTGCGTGATCGCGGCCTGGCGGGCCTTGTTGTAGACCAGGTTCAAGGTGCCGATCAGCTTGGTCGCGTTGTCGCTTGCGGCCTTCATGGCGACCATGCGCGCGGCATGTTCGGAGGCGACGTTCTCGAGCACCGCCTGGTAGACCAGCGACTCGATATAGCGCGTGAGCACATGGTCGAGAACAGTCTGGGCGTCCGGCTCGTAGATGTAATCCCAGTCGTGACGCGCCACCTGCGCATCGGCCGCAGGCAGCGGCAGCAGCTGGTCGAACGCCGCGCGCTGCACCATCGTGTTGACGAACTGGTTGTGCGCAATGAACACGCGGTCGATGGTGCCGGCCGTGTAACCGTCCAGCATCACCTTGATGACGCCGATCAGCTGCTCCAGGTGCGGCTGGTCGCCCAGGTGCGTAACCGAGGCGAGCATGTTGACCTTGATGCGGCGGAAGAACACCGACGCCTTCTGCCCGATCGTGACGACGTCGACCTCGACGCCCTGCTCCTGCCACGTGCGGATCTCGCCGAGCAGCTTGCGGAACAGGTTGTTGTTGAGGCCACCGGCCAGGCCGCGGTCCGACGATACGATCACGTAGCCGACGCGCTTGGGGTTCGCGCGCTGGACCATATACGGATGCTGGTAATCGGAACTCGCCTGCGCGAGGTGGCCGATGACCTGCTTCATGACCCGCGCATACGGGC
>CADCUA010000372.1 GCA_902805755.1 uncultured Lysobacter sp. | reverse complement strand
CGTGAATCGCAGGGCACAGCCGCACTTATGGTTCCAGTTGAACCGACTTCGGTCAGGCTGAAGCGCATGCCGACTGACGCGCGCAATGGGTGTGCCGGTGCGGTGCGCGAGTGCGGTAGCTCGGCGGCTTACGCGCAGTGCTTGCGGTGGGAATGTCCGCTTCCCCGGCCGGTGCGCTGCCGGTCCATCACAGGGTGTAAGACAGGGCACCAGCGGGCGAACAAGAGTCAGCGCACCGGGCGATGAACATGGCTCGGTAGTAGGCAGGCTTTCGGGCATACGGAGCGGCGCACGGTGGAACGTTGGTTCGTTGAGAGGTTTTGCGGCGATGTGCGACGAAGCTGCTGCTTCCACCGCTATGTGGCAGTGTCGGTTTTCGCTGGAGTGGCGCCGGTTGTTCGCTGCCCACTGGGTATATCTCTGCAGCGGGCCGTGGTCACTGGCAGCGCAACTCGTCGCGCTCGCAATGGGGACGTGGATCCGCCGCGGGTGGTGGCGTTCCGTTCCTTGGCACCCCTGCAGCGGTCATGCGCGCACTGCCTTGCGGCGGGCAAGGACAGCGGGTAGCCTCCGGCGTGGGGATACTCCAGGGAGGGGGCACTATGACGATCCGCGTCTTTATCGTGGACGACCACGCGCTCGTGCGCGCGGGCATGAAGATGATCCTGTCGGCGGAAGTCGATATCGAAGTCGTCGGCGAGGCCGACAGTGGCGAGGCCGCGCTGCCGGTGATCCGCCGGCTTGAACCCGATGTCGTGCTTTGCGACCTGCATCTACCGGGCGTCAGTGGCCTCGAGGTCACCGAGCGCATCGTCCGCGTCGACAGTCGCACTCGCGTGATCATTGTTTCCGTGCTTGAGGACGGCCCATTGCCGCGTCGCCTGATCGAGGCGGGGGCGTCCGGTTACGTCGGAAAAGGCGGCGATGCGAACGAGCTCGTACGGGCCGTGCGCGATGTCGCACTGGGCAAGCGCTATCTGGCGAGCGGCATTGCTCAGAGCCTTGCACTGGCCGGGATCAACGGCAGTACTTCGCCATTCGACCAGCTGTCGCCGCGTGAGCTGGAGATTGCGCTGCTGCTGGTGCAGGGACTGCGGCAGGAAGACATCGCACGGCGTCTGTGCCTGAGCGCCAAGACCGTCAATACCCATAAGAGCCGGTTGTTCGAGAAGCTCTGCATCAGCGATTCGATCGCACTGGCCAGGCTGGCCCGGCAGTACGGAATGCTGGAGCCGGCGCAGGCGATGTAGCGCGCGTTGTTGGCCAGGTCGCGTTGCTCGCTGGCTTCGCTTATCGGTATGTCCGATCGGACCTTATTGCGAGCTGGGTCGGGCCAGAAGACAGCCGGCGTTGCCGAGCCGCCACCGCCTGCTGATCCCAGGTGCAAGCCCACAAAAAAGGCCGCGGTTACCCGCGGCCTTTTTGATTACTCCTGGCGCCGATGCTCATCAGGGCCGTCGGGGCCATCAGGGCCATCAGGGCCCTCTGCGCCGTAGCCGCCGCCCGTCGGCTCTGCCTGCTGCAGATCGCCTCCGTTGCCGGTGACTGCGGTCGACGCCGACGCCGACGCCGGCAGTTCGGCCTCAGCGCCGTTCACAGCGGCAGTCGCGGTGTCGCCAACGCCAGCCTCGCCGCTGCGCTCCGGCAGGAAGGCCGGCTCCACCGCGAACTGGGCAACAGGCGCAGTCGCTACCGGCTCGATTTCAGAAGCAGCCGTGGGCGACGACGCTTCGGCACTGTCATCGCGTTGCGGCGCCGATCCTGGACCCGTCGAGGAGTCGGCGACGCCCGGGAGCGCTTCATCGAGGCCAACCGCCAACGCGGGTGCACCGTTCGAGACCGGCTCAGACAACGCATCGGCCCCCATGCCGATTGGACTGACCGTTGAAGCGTCATCGGAGCCGCGCTCTGCCGGGCCGACAGGTTCGGCTGCAGCGGGCGCACGACCGGGTCGATCACTGCCGTCGCCAACCACTGCGAGTGCGGCCTCCACTGCCGGGGCCGTGCTCGCTTCCAAGGCTGGCGCGGCCGGGGTTGCATCGGCTTCGGAACTCGTGGCTTCTGCAGGCACCAGCCCCGCGGTGGCCGGCGTCAGCGTCGTCGGGGCAGGGGATGCGCCGACCGGCGGGGCGCTGGTCCGCGGTCCGCCGCGCCTTGCCGATACCGGCAGTTCGTCGAAGTCGAACTCGGGCTGCGAGCCGCCGACAGCGCCGAGCTGCTGGCGGTCTTCCTCGCCCGCGGGCTCGTCGTCGTCCAGCAGGTCGTCGGACTCGACTCCCTCGACCGACAGCTCACCGCCCGCGGCATCGGCGCCGTTGCGACGGCGGCGGCGACCGCCGCGACGTCCGCGCCGGCGACGGCCTGCTTCGCCGGCATCCGCGCCGGGCGCACCGTTCGCATCCGCTCCGGTGGCGTCGGGACTCCAGACCTGGGGTACGTCGACGAGTGCCTGCTCGGCTGCGATGACGTTGGACGCATCGTCAGCCGGCGAGCGGAGCGGGGCGGTCTCGACGCGTACATCAGCCGTCGATTTACGTTCAACTGCCGTGGGTTGCGTCGGAAGCTGTGCAGTTACTGCTTCGCCATTGACCGGCTTGGCTGCGTCCTGACGAGGCGGCCTTGGTTCGCGTGGCGGACGCGGCTGCTGGGCGGCGGCCGGAGCGCGTTCCTCCGCGGCAGGGCGTTGCTGCTTGCCCTGTGGCGCCTGCTTCGGC
>CADCUA010000371.1 GCA_902805755.1 uncultured Lysobacter sp. | reverse complement strand
CGCACCGACCGGGGTGCGCAGCCACTTCGGTGCGATTTCGGTGAGAAACATCGCGATGCCGAAGCTGACAGGCACTGCGATCAGCATCGCGATCAGCGCGGTCACGATCGTGCCGTAGATCGGCACGAGCGCGCCGAAGTCCTGCATGACCGGATCCCAGGCATTGCGCCACAGGAACTGCAGACCGAACTTCTCGAACGCGGCACGGCCGCCCCAGAGCATCGAGAACGCGGCCGCGGCGAGCGACACCAGCACGAACACGCCAGCGGCCGTCACCAGGGCCCGGAAGCCGAGGTCGCCGCGGCTGTCGGCACGGTCTCTTGCAACGGGGTCGGGTCGCATCGAAGTCACGGCATTCATTCGTGTGGTTCAGGCCAGCAGGGGCGGATGACGGATGCGACTGCGGCCGCGCACCGGTGGATGCGCGGCCGCAGCGGTCGGGCGGGGAATCAGAGCTTGATTTCGCTCGTCCAGTACGCGTCGACCTGCTTTACCAGTTCCGGCGGAAGCGGCACGTAATGCAGCGCGTTCGCCTGCGCCTGGCCATTGGTGAGTGCCCAGCGGAAGAAATCGAGCGACGCCTTCGCGCGCTGCGGATCCTTCGGCTGCTTGTACATCAGGATGAAATTCGTCGCCGCGATCGGCCACGCCTGCGCGCCGGGTGCATTGGTGATGACCAGGCTGAAATCCTTCGCGTTCGCCCAGTCCGCACCCGCGCCGGCGGCCTGGAAGCTCTCGGCCGTCGGCTGTACCCAGTTGCCTGCACTGTTCTGCATGGCGGTGAACGACATGCCGTTCTGCGTCGCGTAGGCAAGCTCGACATAGCCGATCGAGCCCTGGATCTGCTTCACGTATGCGGCGACGCCTTCATTGCCCTTGCCACCGACGCCGACCGGCCACTTGACCGACGTGCCTTCGCCCACCTTCGTCTTCCACTCCGGACTGATCTTGGAGAGGTAATTGACGAAGTTGTAGGTGGTGCCCGAACCGTCCGAGCGATGCACGACGTTGATCTTGCCCGCGGGCAGCGTCATGCCCGGGTTGAGCGCGGCGATCGCCGGATCGTTCCACGCGGTGATCTTGCCGAGGAAGATGTCCGCCAGCACCGCGCCGTTGAGGCGCAGCTTGCCCGGTTCGATGCCTTCGACGTTCACGACCGGCACCACACCGCCGATCGCCGACGGGAACTGGGCCAGGCCAGCCTGGGCCAGCTCTTCCGGCGCCAGCGGCTTGTCGGTGGAGCCGAAGTCCACCGTGCCGGCCTTGATCTGGGCGATGCCGCCGCCGGATCCGATCGACTGGTAGTTGATCTTCGCGCCGGTCGACTTGTTGTAGTCGTCCGACCACTTGGAGATCAGCGGGTAGATGAAGGTCGCGCCCGCGCCGGTGATCTGCGTGCTGACCTTGTCGCCGGACTGTGCGCCGCCGGGGAGGGGCGCGCCGGTGTTGCCGGCGGACGGGGCGTTGCCGTCGCCTCCGCCACCACACGCGGACAGCGCGGCGGCCAGGGCGATGGACAGGGCTGCGGTTCGAATGAGGGTCATAACGGCTCCGCTTCAGGGCACCGACGGCGTCGGTGCGAGGCAACGGACATTAAATGATGCTTTTGTTACACGGCAGTGACAAAAGCGAAAAACGCCTGCGGCCGGGCCTGTTCAGCCCGCCCGCAGGCGCCCGTATCAGGAAGTGCTGGAGGCCGCTCAGTACTTGAGGTTGGTGGACCAGTAAGCCTCGACCTGCTTGACCAGCGCATCCGGCAGCGGCACGTAGTCCAGCGTCTTCGCCTGGGCGTCGCCGTTCGCGTAGGCCCAGCGGAAGAACTCGACCGCATGTTTGGCGCGCGCGGCATCCTTCGGCTTGCGCTGCATCAGGATGAAGTTCGTGGCGGCGATCGGCCACGCGTTCTCGCCCTGCGCGTTCGTCATGATCAGGAAGAAGTCCTTCGTCTTCGCCCAGTCAGCGCCCGACGCGGCGGCCTGGAACGACTCGTCCGACGGCATGACGAAGTTGCCGGCGGCGTTCTTCACGCGGCCGTAGGACATCCGGTTCTGCAGCGCGTAGGAGAATTCGACGTAGCCGATGCCGCCCTTGATCTGCTTCACGTACGCGGCGACGCCCTCATTGCCCTTGCCGCCCACGCCCACCGGCCAGTTGATCGAGGTGCCTTCGCCGGCCTTGGTCTTCCACTCGGGGCTGACCTTGGACAGGTAGTTCGAGAAGTTGAACGTGGTGCCCGAGCCGTCGGAGCGGTGGACGACGGTGATCTTCTGCGCGGGCAGCGTCACGCCGCCGTTGAGCGCGGCGACGCGCGGATCGTTCCACATGGTGACCTTGCCGAGGAAGATGTCGGCCAGCAGCGCGCCGTCGAACTTCATCGCGCCGGGCTTGACCCCGGCGATGTTGACCACCGGCACCACGCCGCCGATCGCGGACGGGAACTGCACGAGGCCGCCCTGGGCGAGTTCCTGCGGGGTCAACGGCTTGTCGGACGAGCCGAAATCGACCGTTTTCGCCTTGATCTGCGCGATGCCGCCGCCCGAACCGATCGACTGGTAGTTGATCTTGTGGCCGCTTGTGTTCGCGTAATCGGCCGACCACTTCGAGATCAGCGGATAGATGAAGGTGGCGCCGGCGCCGGTGATCTCGGCGGCCTGCGACGGAACGGCGAACACGCCGGCAAGCGCGACCGCGACGATGCGCAGCTTGATCAAATT
>CADCUA010000370.1 GCA_902805755.1 uncultured Lysobacter sp. | reverse complement strand
CGCATCGGCCAGTTGCGGCACCCACTTCGGACTCACGAAGCTCGTCGCCTCGATGCTGCGCAGTCCGGTCGCGCTCAAACGGTCGATCAGCGCGATCTTGTCGGCGGTCGAAACCATAGCCTTCTCGTTCTGCAACCCGTCACGCGGGCCGACCTCGACGATGCGGACGGCGCGCGTCATGACTCGAGCGCCACCAGCACGGCATCGGCCTCGACGAAATCGCCGGCCGCCGCGCGCACTTCGCCCACAACGCCATCGCGCGGCGCCTTGAGGCTCAGTTCCATCTTCATCGCTTCGATCACCATCAGTTCCTGGCCCAGTTGCACGGTGTCGCCGGGCGCGGCTTTCACCACCACCACGCGACCGGGCATCGGCGCGAGGATCCGGTCACCGGCGCCCACGGCCGCACCCTGTTCGTGGCTGTAAACGGAAACCGGTTCCGCAACCAGCCGCTGCCGGCCGTCGTGCACGACGATGCGTCGCGTATCCCCGCCGATCGTGAAGCGCCGCGCGCGTCCATCGATGCGCAGGCTCAGCGTATGGCCCTCGACGCGTGCGCCTGCAATGGTCTGCGCGGCATCCACACCGGTCTCGACGCGGAATTCACCCCCGCCGCCCTGTGCATGCAGCTCGATGCGCTCGCCCCGGACCAGCAATGCCAGCGCGCGACGCCCGGCATGGCCGAGCCTCCATCCGTCCGTCGCGGCCCAGGGCGAGGTCGGGTCCGAGGAACGCGCTGCCGCTTCCCGCATGCCCTGTTCCTGCGTCAGCAGATGCACGACGGTGGCTGCCGCGAGCAGGTCCGCGTCGGGCGTGGACTCGCCCTGTACGAATTCGTCCAGATGCCGGTCGAGGTAGCTGGTGTCGATCGTCGCCTGCACCACCGCGGGGTGTCGCGCGAGCCGTTCGAGGAAGTCGATGTTCGACTTCGGCCCCGCGATGTCGCATTGCGCCAGCGCCTCGGCAAGACGCGCGAGGGCGCGCGGACGATCCTGGTCCCACACGATGAGCTTCGCGATCATCGGGTCGTAGAAGATCGTCACGGTGTCACCCTCGACCACACCCGAATCGATGCGCACATGCGCATCGGTCACCGGCAGGCGCAAGCGCTCGAGGCGACCGGAGCCGGGCAGGAAGCCGGCGTCCGGGTCTTCGGCGTACAGGCGCACTTCGATCGCGTGGCCACGCTGGACGATGGCGTCCTGCGCAAGCGGCAGCGGCTCGCCCGAAGCCACGCGCAGCTGCCATTCCACGAGGTCCTGGCCGGTGACGAGTTCGGTCACCGGATGCTCGACCTGCAGGCGCGTGTTGATCTCCATGAAGTAGAAACCACCGTCCTGGCCGACGATGAACTCCACGGTGCCCGCGTTGACGTAATCGATCGCGCGCGCGGCCATCACCGCGGCTTCGCCCATCGCCGCACGCAGCTGTGGCGTCAGGAACGCCGACGGCGATTCCTCCAGCACCTTCTGGTAACGACGCTGCGCCGAGCACTCACGCTCGTTGAGGTGGATCGCATTGCCGTGCGCATCGCCGAACACCTGGATCTCGATATGGCGAGGCTTCTCGACATAACGCTCCAGCAGCACGCGGTCGCGGCCGAATGCGTTGCGCGCTTCGCGCTGGCAGCTTTCGAGGTTCGCGATGAACTCGTCGCTGTCGCGCACGATGCGCATGCCCTTGCCGCCGCCGCCGTGCGCGGCCTTGATCATCAGCGGATAGCCGATGCGGTCGGCTTCGCGGTGCAGCAGCTCGGGCGTCTGGTCTTCGCCGGTATAGCCGGGCACGACGGGCACGCCCGCCGCCTGCATCAACTCCTTCGCGCCCGCCTTGCTGCCCATCTTGCGCATCGACGCGGCTTTCGGGCCGATGAAGGTGATGCCCGCGGCTTCCACCGCATCGGCGAAGTCCGCGTTCTCGCTGAGGAAGCCGTAGCCGGGATGGATCGCCTGCGCGCCGGTGCGCTGCGCGACTTCGATGATCGCCTCGCCGCGCAGGTAGGACTCCTGCGGGCGCGGGCCGCCGATGCAGTAGGCCTCGTCGGCCTGGCGCACATGCTGTGCGTCCTCATCGGCCTGCGAATACACGGCCACGGTGCGGATGCCGAGCCGGCGGCAGGTGCGGATCACGCGGCAGGCGATTTCGCCGCGGTTGGCGATGAGGATCTTGTCGAACATTCGCAGGGCAGCTCCGGCTCGTTCGCGGGTAAGGAGAAAGACGGCGCATTGTTCCAGATCGCGCCGTTGCACATGAGGTCGCTTTGCGGATGGCCGCTCCAGTGCGCACCTAAGGCGCGAGGCATGCGCCTGCAACGCCTGTGCAGTCCGCCCGCACCATGCACCGGCGTGCGGTCATCTTCGCGGAACGATCCGTGCGTTGTGACACGCCGACCGGGGCGGCGACAGGCCACGCCCGGCACGGGCTGTGCCTTGGTAGCGCCGTGATCAGCCGGCGTCGGAGATCCACCCGGGCTTGCGCTTGTCCAGGAACGCCGACAGTCCATCCTGACCTTCCGGCGAGACTCGCAGCTGCGCAATGAGCGCTGCGTTGTCATTGTCGAGGCGGTCGCGGTCATGTTCGGCGGCCACCCGGCGCACGAGCGCCTTCGCTTCGGCGGCGGCGACCGGCCCGGCTTTCAGCAGCCAGCCGATCTGGCGCTGCACTGTCGCGTCCAGCGCATCGGCCTGGACGAGTTCATGCAGCAGTCCCATCTGCAACGCTCGCGTGGCGTCGAAAATCTCCGCGGTCGCAAACCAGCGCCGTGCCTGCCGCGCACCGATCGCCTCGATCACGTAGGGGCTGATCACCGCTGGCAGCAGGCCCAGCTTGCTCTCCGTCAGGCCGAACTTCGCTTCCGGCGTACCGATCGCGATGTCGCAGCACGCCACCAGGCCGACACCACCGCCAAATGCCGCGCCATGCACACGCGCGATCGTGGGGCGGGGCAGCTCGTCCAGCGTGCGCATCAGCCGCGCGAGCGCCAGCGCATCGGTGCGGTTCTCCGCCTCGCTCGCCTTTGCCATGCCGCGCATCCAGTTGAGGTCCGCACCGGCCGAGAACGACGCGCCCGAGCCCTCCAGCACCACGACGCGAACGTGCGGGTCGTTCGCCACCGCAGTCAGCGCGCCGGTCAGCGCCGCGATGAGCTCGGAATCGAATGCGTTGTGCAGTTCCGGCCGGTTCATTCGAAGGCGCGCGACGGGGCCTTCGCGCAGGATCAGCAGGGGATGGCTCATGGGTGGGATTGGTCGAGTGGGAATCGCTGGATCATAAGTCCGACGGCCCGGGCGGCGTGGATAGTGCGGGTGGTAGAATGAGAACAGTTCCTATTTGGCGCGGCGACCGATCCGGTCGAAGGTAACCCTGTGAAGCTGTCCGAACTGCCGCATCGAACCGCTGCCACCGTGCAGGCGGTGCAGGAGACCGCGCCGAACGACGCGATCGCCCGCCGCCTTCGCGAACTCGGCTTCGTGTACGGCGAGCGCGTCGAGGTGGTCGCAGTCGGACCGATGTCGGCCGAGCCCTTGCTCGTGCAGATCGGATTCACGCGTTTTGCCCTGCGCCGCAGCGAAGCCGCGCGCGTGCAGGTGACTGCGGATGCGCCGGAGACAGCCACGTGAGCGCCGCGGCCGAGGCGATCCGGCTGGCTTTGGTCGGTAATCCGAACTGCGGCAAGACGGCGCTGTTCAACCTGCTGACCGGCAGCCGGCAGAAGGTCGCGAATTACGCGGGCGTCACGGTCGAACGCAAGGAGGGCCGTTTCCACGCACCGTCCGGACGTCATTACGCGCTGCTCGACCTCCCGGGTGCCTACAGCTTCCAGGCCGCGAGCCTGGATGAAGCGGTCACCCGTGATCTCTGCCGCGGCCACTATCCCGGCGAGCCCGCGCCCGACGTGATCGTCTGCGTCGTCGACGCAACGAATCTTCGATTGCACCTGCGCTTCGCGCTGGAAGTGCGCGACCTCGGAAAGCCGATGGTGCTCGCGGTCAACATGATGGACGCCGCGCGGCGGCGGGGTATCGAAGTCGATCTCGACGCGCTCGAGCGCGAACTCGCTATTCCGGTCGTACCCACCGTGGCCGTGCGTCGCGATGGTGCGCAGGCGCTGGTGGCCCGGCTGGATGCGATGCTCGCGGCCGATTCCGGCGCGAGGGTTGCGCCACCCGCAGGCACCGCCACGGCCGAATCGCTGCACGCGGAAACGCGTCGCCTGCTCGCGCTCGCAGTCACCATGCCGCGCCGCACCGCGAAGATCGACGACACGCTGGACCGGTGGTTGCTGCATCCCGTGCTCGGGCTGGCCTCGCTTGCGGTGGTGATGTTCCTGATCTTCCAGGCGGTTTATGCCTGGGCGACGCCGATGATGGACTTCATCGAAGCCGGCATGGGCTGGCTGGGGGAGGGCGTCGGCGGCGCGATGGGGGAGGGGCCACTGCGCAGCCTGCTGGTCGACGGCATCATTGCCGGACTCGGTGGCGTCGTCGTGTTCCTGCCGCAGATCCTGATCCTGTTCGCCTTCATCCTTGCGCTGGAGGAGTCCGGTTACCTGCCGCGTGCGGCGTTCCTGCTCGATCGCATGATGGCGGGCGCGGGACTTTCCGGGCGTTCGTTCATTCCCCTGCTTTCGAGCTTCGCCTGTGCGATCCCCGGCATCATGGCCACGCGTTCCATCCAGGATCCGCGCGACCGCCTCGCGACCATCCTCGTCGCGCCGCTGATGACCTGCTCCGCGCGCCTGCCGGTGTACGCGCTGCTGATCGGCGCCTTCATTCCCGCGCGCGAAGTGTGGGGCGTCATGAACCTGCAGGGGCTGGTGCTGTTCGCGCTGTATGCGATCGGCATTCTCAGCGCGCTTGCAGTGTCGTGGGTGATGAAGAAATGGCGCCGTGACAAGGGCGAACACGCGCTGCTGCTGGAACTGCCGTCCTACCGCATGCCGCATCCGCGCGACCTGCTGATCGGCCTGTGGGAGCGTGCGTGGATCTTCCTGCGTCGCGTCGGCGGCATCATCCTGGCGATGACGGTACTGCTGTGGTTCCTGCTGTCGTTCCCGGCAGCGCCCGTCGGCGCGCCCGGTCCCGCGATCGACTACAGCTTCGCCGGTCGCATCGGCCACGCGATGACGGCGGTATTCGCGCCGCTGGGCTTCAACTGGCAGATCTGCATCGCACTGATCCCCGGGCTGGCGGCGCGCGAGGTGGCGGTGTCGTCGCTCGCGACCGTGTACGCGCTGCAGGCCGCCGACGAGGAGGCCGCCACGCAGGCGCTGACGCCGATCCTGACGGACACCTGGTCGCTTGCCACCGCGCTCGCGTTGCTGGTGTGGTTCGTCTACGCGCCGCAGTGCATCTCGACGCTCGCAACGATCAAGCGCGAGACGCATTCGTGGAAACAGGTCGGCATTGCCGCCGGCTACCTGTTCGGCCTGGCGTACCTCGCGTCGCTGCTTACGTATCAGGTCGCTGTGTTGTTGGGGCTGGGCTGATGGACGCGCACGGGATGCTGCTGCAGCAACTTGTCGTTGCGATCGCGGTCGCAATGAGCGTGGGCTATCTGCTGCAGCGCCAGTGGCCGGAACGCGTCAGGCGCCTGCGCAGCGCGTTCGCCGTGCGACTGCTGCGCACGCAGGGAAATACTGCGCATGCATTGGGTCGCTGGATCGCGCCACAGCCGCGCGCGCAATCCGAATGCGGCAGCTGCAACGGCTGCGGCCCGGAGTCGGGTGGTCGCTAGTTCGGCCCGATCACAATCATCGACCGCCCGAGTCGACCTCGGCGGCTTCCACCGTCAGCCTGAAGTGCCGCTGCTGGTTCGCACGCAGCGCGCCCACGCCGACCACATGCCGCGATAGCTCGACGCCGCGTTCGTCGCGGATCGACAACAGCATCGTGTATTCCACTGGCGCCTCGCCCGGCGCGCGCTGCAGCGTGGCTTCCACCTGCAACGGCGTTGAGCGCGCGGCGGCCGGCCCAACCGGCGCCGCGTACTGCAGGTGGCCACGACAGGCGGGACAGGCCGCCGCGCTCGCGAGGATCACGGCCCTGCAATGGGGACAGGTGCGCGATGCCCCGGCAGCATCCGCACGAAGCCGGCTCATGCGGCCTCGTCGCGCCCCGCGACTGCATGGACCGCGTCGCTCGAAGCCGCTTCATTCCAGCCGAAGTTGACCTGTCCGCGCACGCGCGCACCGGCTGCGATCGTCACTGCGGACGCATTGATGTCGCCCGTCATCGCGCCGGTGGCGGTCAGCTCGACCTGTTCGGCGGCGAGGATGTCACCTTCAAGCTCGCCGGCCAGCACGACACGTCGCGCACGCACTGCGCCGCTGACCTTCGCGCCGACTTCGATCGTCAGGTTGCCTTCGACGTGCACGTCGCCCTTGAAGCGTCCGGCGATGCGTACATGCCCGGCGCCCTGGATCTTGCCTTCGATCGAAACGTCCGACGCGACGACGGACTCACGCGCCTCGCGCGCTGGCCTTGCCGCAGGTGCAGCCGCACCGCTCATGAGGCTTGCGGGATTGAACGAGAACTCGTTCGCGTCGGGCTCTTTCGGCAGCGCGGATTCGGGCGCGGCCGACAGAGAGGCGCGCTTGGAAGCGCTGGCGGGAAAGATGGCCATGGGAAACCTCGGTGCTTCGATACGGGGGAAGGTCGAGCCTATCCGCCCGTCGCGAACGGCGCCCGTGACCGGGCTCACCAAACAGACCGAGGGTTTTTTCGCAGACGATAGTGCGACCGGACAACACCGCTGCCCGGCCACACGTCCCGTTACATGCGGAACACACCGAAGCGCGTGCCATCACGGCCGGGCGCGGTCTCGATGGGTGCATTGAGGCTTGCCGAAATACCGAGTGCCAGCACCCTGCGGGTATCGGCCGGATCGATGATGCCGTCGTCCCACAGGCGGGCGGTCGCGTAATACGGATTGCCCTGCGTTTCGTACTGCTCGCGGATCGGCGCCTTGAACGCTTCTTCCTCGTCGGGCGTCCACACCTTGCCGGCCGCTTCCATGCCATCGCGCCGCACCGTGGCGAGCACGCTCGCGGCCTGCTCGCCGCCCATCACGCTGATGCGCGCGTTCGGCCACATCCACAGGAAACGCGCACCGTACGCGCGACCGCACATCGCGTAGTTGCCCGCACCGAAGCTGCCGCCGATCACGACGGTGAACTTCGGCACGTGTGAGCACGCCACCGCGGTCACCATCTTCGCGCCGTCCTTCGCGATGCCGGCGTTCTCGTACTTGCGACCGACCATGAAGCCGGTGATGTTCTGCAGGAACACCAGCGGGATGCCGCGCTGGTTGCACAGCTCGATGAAGTGCGCGCCCTTCAATGCGCTTTCGGCGAACAGGATGCCGTTGTTCGCAACGATGCCGACGGGATACCCGTGCAGATGGGCGAAGCCCGTCACCAGCGTCTTCGCGTAGCGCGCCTTGAACTCCTGGAACTCGCTGCC
>CADCUA010000369.1 GCA_902805755.1 uncultured Lysobacter sp. | reverse complement strand
GGTTGACAGCGCCCACGGCGCGGCCTACAACATCGCGCCGCACGTGTTCCATGAACTCGGCGCCGAAGTGGTCTCGATCGGCGCCTCGCCGGACGGTTTCAACATCAACCTTGGTGTCGGCGCGACCGCACCGAAGGCGCTGTCGGAAGCCGTGGTGGCCAACAAGGCCGACCTCGGCATCGCGCTGGACGGCGACGCCGACCGCCTGATCATGGTCGACGCCGGCGGCCGCGTCTACAACGGCGACGAGCTGCTGTACCTGATGGTGCGTGACCGCATGTCGACCGGCCCGGTGGCGGGCGCCGTCGGCACCCTGATGACCAACATGGCGCTGGAAGTCGCGTTCAAGCAGATGGGCATCGGTTTTGCGCGCGCCAAGGTCGGCGACCGTTACGTGCTGGAAGTGATGCAGGAACGCGGCTGGCTGTTCGGCGGCGAAGGTTCGGGCCACCTGCTGGCGCTCGACAAGCACACGACCGGCGACGGCATCGTCTCCTCGCTGCAGGTACTGTCCGCACTCAAGCGCAGCGGCAAGTCGCTCGAAGCGTGCTGCAGCGAGCTGACGCTGTATCCGCAGACCCTGATCAACAAGCGCGTGACGCCCGGTTTCGACTGGACGAAAGACTCGGCCATGATGGCCGAGAAAGAAGCGGTCGAGCGCGAACTCGGCGACACCGGCCGCGTGCTGATCCGCGCCTCGGGCACCGAGCCGCTGATTCGTGTGATGGTCGAAGCCAAGAACGCGGAGCTGGCCGAAAGCATGGCGCGCCGCATCGCCGACAAGCTCGCCGCCTGAACCCGCGCCCGCCCACATTGACGCGGGCACGCCGGGCGAGTATGATGACTGTATTCGGAGTGTAGCGCAGCCCGGTAGCGCACCTGGTTTGGGACCAGGGGGTCCAAGGTTCGAATCCTTGACGGCCCACCAAAACGGAAGCACCTGGCCTCGCCAGGTGCTTTTTTCTTTGGGCTTGGGCAGCGAAAATCGTAAGGCCGCATCGCGAAAGTGGCGGAATTGGTAGACGCACTGGATTTAGGTTCCAGCGCCGCAAGGCGTGCGGGTTCGAGTCCCGCCTTTCGCACCAGCGCCCCGAGGGTCGCTTCCATCATTGCCCGCGGCCTTGGCCGGCCTCGTGCCCCTGCCGCCGCATCCCGGCTGGCAGCGCGCGCGTTTATGCGCGAAACTTGCGCGTTCCGCGTCGCGCCTGCGCGCCGGCGTGGCTCCCCGATCAACCTATAACGTGTCGCGGCATTGGGCTGCGTACGCAGGAGTGGATATGCAAGTCTCGGTCGAATCCTTGAGCGCCCTCGAACGCCGCCTGACGCTCAACCTGCCGGCTGACCGTGTCGAGGACCAGGTCGGCGGTCGCCTGCGCGAGATCGCGCGCGGCGCCAAGATCAAGGGCTTCCGTCCCGGCAAGGTGCCGACCAAGGTCATCCAGCAGCGGTACGGCCAGCAGGTCCGGGCCGAAGTGGTCGATGCGCTGCTCCGTGAGGGCTTCTCGAACGCCGTTCGCGAGAACTCTTTCCGCATCGCGGGCAATCCACAGATCGTTCCGGTCGACAGCGATGCGCTTTCGTACGTCGCAACGTTCGAAGTCGTGCCTGATTTCGGCGATATCGACGTGTCCACGCTGAGCGTCGTCCGCCACACGGCTGAAGTGACCGACGCCGACATCGACACGATGATCGAGAACCTGCGCGCCCAGCGCCGCACCTGGAATCCTGTCGATCGCGGCGCCCAGGAAGGCGACGCGGTGGAGCTCGAGACCTCGTCGACCGTGGACGGCGAACGTTTTCCGGCGGAGGGTGTCGAGCGCGGCGTGACGATGATCGGTTCGGGTGCGATGTTCCCGGCGATCGAATCGGCGCTGATCGGCATGAGCGCGGGCGAGGAAAAGGGCGTGCAGGTCGAGTTCCCGGCCGACTGGCGCGTGCCGCAGTTCGCCGGCCGCTCGGTGCAGGTGCACCTGAAAGCGACGAAGGTGTCCGAAGGCCAGTTGCCGGATGTCGATGGCGAATTCATCAAGAGCTTTGGCATCCGCAGCGGCGAGTCCGAGCAGTTCCGCGCCGACATCCGCACGAACCTGGAGCGTGAGCTCAAGGGCGCGCTGATGACGCGCCTGCGCCGCGAAGTCGGCGAACAGCTGATCGCGTCGTACGCCTCGGTTGAAATGCCGCCGAAACTCGTTGAAGCCGAGGCGCGTGACATGGCGCGTCAGGCCTACGAGCAGGCGCGCCGCCAGGGTCATCAGGGCGAGATTCCCGCCGACGCCCACGTCAACTTCATGGAACCGGCGCGCAAGCGCGTGCTCGTCGGCCTGCTGGTCGGTGAGATCGCGCGCCGCAACGAGCTGCGTCTGGATCCGAAGCGGGTGAACGAAACGCTGCAGCTGATCGCGTCCACGTACGAAGAGCCGCAGCAGGTGATCGAGCTGTACCGCAACGACCAGCAGCTGATGTCCGGCCTGCAGTCGCGCGTCATGGAAGAGCAGGTCATCGACTGGATCGCCGAACGTGCGCAGCACACCGAGCAGCCGATGTCCTTCAGCGAGGCGATCCGCCAGTAAGCGCTCGCACCCACTCGCAGTGGGTTGAGAGCCGGGTCGTTTCTCCCGGAGAGGCCGTTCACATCCCGGGGCGGATGATGGGACCGCGCCTCTTGCACCAAGGTCCGTCCGACCCCAAGTTGGACGGCCTTGCCCCTAACGCTCTT
>CADCUA010000368.1 GCA_902805755.1 uncultured Lysobacter sp. | reverse complement strand
GTTGATGACGGCAACGCGCTGGTGTACACGTTCGACACCCAGGCCGAGCACACCGGCATCGCGACGCTGCTGCGGCGCCTGGGCGAGCACGGCATCGATTTCAAGGACCTGCATTCGAGCGAGAGCTCGCTCGAGGACATCTTCGTGGAACTGGTGAGGGCGCGCGCATGAGCCTATGCAGTTGCGCTGTGCTCCACCGCAGGGAGGCGCGATGAACCTGTACGCGATCGGCGCGATCTACCGCTTCGAAATGGCGCGCACGTTCCGCACGCTCGCCGAGAGCATCCTCGCGCCGGTGTTGACCACTTCGCTGTATTTCGTGGTGTTCGGCGCCGCGATCGGCGGGCGCATGGGCGAGATCGAAGGCGTGAGCTACGGCGCGTTCATCATCCCGGGCCTGGTGATGCTGTCGCTGCTGACCGAGAGCGTGTCGAACGCGAGCTTCGGCATCTACCTGCCGAAATGGTCGGGCACGATCTACGAACTGCTGTCGGCGCCGATCTCGACGCTGGAAATCGTGATCGGCTATGTCGGCGCCGCAGCGACGAAGTCCACGATGCTCGGCGTGCTGATCCTGATCACCGCGCGCTTTTTCGTGCCTTACGAGATCCAGCACCCCGGCTGGATGCTTGCATTCCTGTTGCTGACCGCGATCAGCTTCAGCCTGTTCGGTTTCATCATCGGCATCTGGGCCGACAGCTTCCAGAAGCTGCAGGTGATCCCGCTGATGGTGGTGACGCCGCTGACGTTCCTGGGCGGCAGCTTCTATTCGATCCACATGCTGCCGCCGGTGTGGCAGAAGATCGCGCTGTTCAACCCGGTCGTGTATCTGGTCAGCGGCTTCCGCTGGAGCTTCTACGGCATTTCCGACGTCAATCCGCTGCTCAGCGCCGTGGCGATCTTCGGGTTCCTCGCGCTGTGCCTGGTCGGCATCGCGTGGATCTTCCGCACCGGCTACAAGCTCAAGGCCTGAATACCTGCCGCTGCGATAGCGGCCGCCTTGGCGGACCGCTCACGCTGCGAATGGGAGCGTGCCAGGGCGGCTCGCGACCGGCCGCGCAGCAGGAGAGCAATGATGGGCACACGAAAAGACCCGAACGGCGACACCCGCAGCGGCGTTGGACAGCAGGGCGATGACGTCCGCGCCAGCGGCACCGAAGGCGGCACGCGCGCACCGGATAACACGCTTCGCGCGCAGCAGGCACTGGAAGGCACCGAGGACGATGACCTGGGCGCCGGCACCGAAGAAGAAATGCTGTTGCGCGCCAGCCGTGCGACGCCGCCGATGCGCGATGTTCGCAGCGACGTCAGCAGCGCCGCGACCGGCGAGCCGCTCTGACACTTTCTTGATCTGGAAAGACCGCCGCGCGAGCTGCGCGGCTTGAGCACCGGCGTGGACCTCCATGCCGGTGCTCGCATCAATCTTCAGCTCAGGACTCGCGATGGCTGACTTCACCAGGCGCACCGGGCGTCGCTTCGCGCTGGGCGCCGCCTTCGAAACCGGGCCAGTCGCTTTCGCGCTTGCGCGTGTTGCGGTCTTCGGAGCTGTGGCCGTATTCGCGCTCGGCGCGGCCGGGCTCGACCATGTCGGGCGGGACCGGGTTCGCGGGGTGTTGCGGGCCGGGGGTGGTCATCGGCATGTCTCCGTCTGATCGAGCGCTGACGGTGCGCCGGCCGTGATCAAGGCCGCGTATGCCCGGCGGGTTCAGCCGGCTTCGGCGTTCGGCACCTGGTCATAGAAGTACGCGCTCACGTCGCCCTTGATCTTCATCGTCATCGGGTTGCCGCGGCGGTCGCGCGCGCGGCCGGCCTGCACGCGGATCCAGCCTTCGCTGACGCAGTATTCCTCGACGTTCGTGCGCTCCTCGCCATTGAAGCGGATGCCCACGCCGCGCTCGAGCATCGCTGCATCGTGGAACGGGCTGCGCGGATCGGTCGACAGGCGGTCGGGCGGGGTCTCGGTCGTCGTGTCGGTCATCGCGGCGGGTCCGGCAAAAAGGGGCGACAGGATAAGCAATCGCCACCGTCGCGTGCAGCGTCAGGGCCGGGGCGAGGCCAGCTCGCGCGCCCGGGCAATGACGCGACGCACCTGCGCGCGATCGCGATGCCGCGAAATCGCCACGGCGCCGTGCGCGAGCGCCGCCTCGCGCAGGTCCGCGGTGACGTCGTAATGCGCGCCACTGGGCCGGTCCTGGAACGCACGACGCGGCAGGCCGATCGCCCCGGCCATCGCATGGAGCTCGTCCAGGGTGTCGGCCATCAGGTGCGCCCAGCGCTCGCCGCGCCAGAGCGTCACCGCATCGTCCACATAGACAGTCATCGCGGCAGCATGCCGCAGCCCGCATCAGCGCGACGCATCCGGCGGTGTACGTCGGCGGGCGGGGCAGCGCCCAGATTGCCGGGTCGCGCGACCGCTTACGTCCGCTGCGCGGCTTTCTCGCGCTGCATGCGGGCGAGCTCGGATTCCTCGAGCTCGCGCCGGCGTTCTTCCTGCTTGCGCAGCTCGTCCTGGCGGACCGCCTCGAGTTCTTCGCCGGTCGGCTCCGCGTCCAGCGTGAGCGTGGAGGCGACCGAGGTTTCCGGCTCGCCGCGCGCGCTCTTGAGCTTGATGTTCAGACGCAGCTCGTTAGCCGAATCCGCGTTTCGGATCGCTTCCTCGTAGGAGATATGGCCTTCGTTGTAGAGCTCGAACAGCGCCCAGTCGAACGTGCGCATGCC
>CADCUA010000367.1 GCA_902805755.1 uncultured Lysobacter sp. | reverse complement strand
CGATTTGCTGACGCCCAGCTGCGCACGCGCCTGCCCACCGCCGAGCAGGCGCTCGATCAGGATCTCGACGCGTCCGCCCGTGGCTTTCTGCCCATAAAGACGCGCCGGGATGACGCGCGTGTCGTTGAACACCAGCAGGTCACCCGGTGCGAGCAGCGTCGGCAGGTCGGTGAACATGCGGTCGACCAACGGCGCGGGCGCTGTCTGAACGTCGAGCAGGCGACTCGCCGACCGCTGCGTCAGCGGTTCCTGGGCGATCAGTTCCGGCGGCAGCTCGTAGTTGAAATCGGACTTCTTCAAGGGACTGGCAGGCGGCCCGCACCCGTGCGGCGGCCGCGCAGTGTAGCGGGCCCCGGGGGTTATCGGCGCAGGTTGCGCATGATAAAGTCGCGCAAACGTTTGAATATCAATGGAAAAGCTGCTGCGCGGACCCTTCCGCGCATTTTTGTTTGCAGCCGCTTCCGACCAGCCGAGGGAATGAACATGTCGACCACCAACGAGAACGTCCTCGTGAAACTCGCGCCGCTGCGCGCCCACGGCGGCGCACGCCGCACGCCGGGGCTCGATGATGCAGTCGTGACCCGGTTCGCGGCATCGCATCCGGACCTCGTCGATGCGATCGACGCGGCCGCGGCGGAATACGCCCGCATTCACGAGGAAGCGGCCGATTTGCTGGAGCTGGACGAGGACGCGCAGGTCCAGGCGGTCCAGGCCGGGTACGTGAATTTCTACCCGGATGACGCGGTCAATCCGTACATCGCGCTGACGGCGCGCGGCCCGTGGATCATCACGCTCAAGGGCGCCGTACTGCATGACTCCGGCGGCTACGGGATGCTCGGTTTCGGCCACGCCCCTGCGCAGGTGATCGAAGCGATGGCGAAGCCGCAGGCGATGGCGAACATCATGACGCCGTCGCTTTCGCATCTGCGATTCGAGCGCGCGATCCGCGCCGCGATCGGCACGAGCCGCGGCGGCTGCCCGTACACGCGGTTCTTCTGCCTGAACTCGGGCTCGGAGTCGGTTTCGCTCGCGGCACGCATCGCCGACGCGAACGCGAAACTGCTGACGGATCCGGGCGCGCGCCACGACGGCCGCGCGATCAAGCGGCTCGTGGTCAAGGGCAGCTTCCACGGCCGCACCGAGCGCCCGGCGCTGTATTCCGATTCCTCGCGCAAGAGCTACACGCAGCACCTGGCGAGCTTCCGTGGCGAGGACTCGGTCATCACGATCGAGCCGTATGACACGGACGCGTTGAGCAAGGCATTCGCGGACGCCGATGCGAACGGCTGGTTCATCGAAGCGATGTTCCTCGAGCCTGTCATGGGTGAAGGCGACCCGGGCCGCAGCGTGCCGCCGGCGTTCTACTCCGCCGCGCGTGAGCTGACGAAGGCTCATGGCAGCCTGCTGCTGGTCGACTCGATCCAGGCCGGCCTGCGCGCGCATGGCGTGCTTTCGATCATCGACTATCCGGGCTTCGAGCATCTCGAGGCGCCGGACATGGAGACGTATTCCAAGGCGCTCAACGCAGGCCAGTACCCGCTGTCGGTGCTCGCCGTGAGCGAGCGTGCGGCGGGCCTCTACAAGAAGGGGCTGTACGGCAACACGATGACCACGAACCCGCGTGCGCTCGACGTCGCCTGCGCAGTGATGGCGCAGGTCACGCCGGAACTGCGCGAGAACATCCGCGCGCGCGGCGCCGAAGCGGTCGAGAAGCTGGAGAAGCTGAAGAGCGAGCTGGGCGGCCTGATCACCAAGGTGCAGGGCACCGGGCTGCTGTTCTCGTGCGAGCTGGCCCCGCAGTTCAAGTGTTACGGCGGCAATTCGACCGAGGAATGGCTGCGCGAGCGCGGCCTTGGCGTGATCCACGGTGGCGTGAACTCGCTGCGCTTCACCCCGACGTTCACGATCACCAGCGAGGAAATCGACCTGCTGGTTGCGATGGTCGGGCGCGCACTGCAGGAAGGCCCGCGCGTCCAGCAGGCAGCCGCCGCCTGAGCGCATAAACAGTTGGAAAAAAGCCGGGGAAACCCGGCTTTTTTCATGTGGCGTCGAAGCCGCGCTCGACGCACCTGCGCGGTGCTGATGATTTGCCGGTGTCGCCTAGGCGTGTGTCGTAATTTGAGCAGGCTTCGCGTTGTCCCGCGCTCGGGGTGCGCAATGCAGATCCGGAGGTAGGCGTCGCAGCACACCGGCTTGCAGATCCAGTTGCAAGCCGATCTGTACTTCTTTCAGACAGCTCGTACGCCGGCGCTTTCAGCCACGCGAGGTGCCCCCGAACCAACGGCGCGCGGACCATCCCACGAGGAGCACCGCGGCCCCGCCCCCGATCCACCACACCCAGGGGTCGTCCACGAGGCGGGAAATCGGCGGACGGATCATCACCAGCGGCTCCGCTGGCGCCGCGGCCCGGAGCACCGATTCGCGCGTCAGTTGCCACTGGCCGTTACGCAGCTCGACGCGGCCGGTCAGCTCGGGCAGCACGAGTTCAAGCCAGCGCACGCGCACGGCACCGATATGCGGCGCAAGCGGGTTCTCGCTGCTTCCCAGGCCGTTGCCTTCCGGCTGCAATGCCGCGGCGAGGTTCGCAGGCAGGCGGTTGAAATCAGGCCGTATTTCCGTCCATCGGCCGAGCACGAGCAACAACGGACGATCGAGCGGCCGGCCCCCGAGCGTCGCACCTTCCGTCATCCAGCGCTCGCTTTCGATGGGCAGACGCGGCGGGTTGCGGTGCTGCGCAGGAAACGTGGCCGAGTCGATCGGCGCGCTGTTCCATACCGGCTGGAAACCGGGCCCGCTGCGGCTCCACTGGTACATCTCCACCCGGCGCTCAAGACCGAACTGCGTGCTCCCAACGCCGAAGACGCGGTCTTGCAACGGCGTGCCCGGGCGGGCAACGAGCTCGTCCGGCACGCGCGGTTTCGAAGGCGCGGGCGCAGCGCCGGCGGCGGCCACGAGAAGGCCGTTCAACATCACGCCGAGCACCAGCCCGGCCTGCCTCATGCGGCCAGCGGCCGCGCGTGCAACTCGGCGACTTCATGCGCGGTGCCGAAGCGGCCCTTGGCGTCGCACGTGACCTGCGCAAGCGCGCATGCCGGGTCATGGGTAAAGAACAGATGCACGTTGCGCTCGAGCTTGTCGGCGAGGAACGCAAGCTTCTCGTCGATCAGCAGCTCCGCGTTGCGGTCGTAACCCATCGTGATCGGCACGTGCACCCAGGGCCGGCCCGGGATGAGGTCAGCGCAGAACACGACGCCGCCATGCGGTCGTCCTTGAACGTGCTCCGGCCCGATGATTTCCGACAGCATCAGGCCCGGCGTGTGCCCATCGCTGAAGTGGAAACGCACGGCCTCGCCAAGCGTCTGCGAATATTCGCCATCGACGAGTTCCAGCCGGCCCGTGGCTTCCAGCAGCGCCGGTAGTTCCGGGATGAAACTCGCGCGGTCGCGTGCATGCGGCTGCCGCGCGCGCTCGTAATGGCTGCGCCCGACGATATACGTCGCGTTTGGAAACAGCAGCCGGGGTGGCTCACCTTCGGCCCAAGCCGCGAGCAGTCCGCCGGCGTGATCGAAATGCAGGTGCGAGAGCACGACAACGTCAATGTCCGCAGGCGCGAAGCCCGCCGCTGCAAGCGAATCGACCAGCACGTGCCGCTCTTCGACAACGCCGTAGCGCTCACGCATCTTCGGATCGAAGAACGCACCGATGCCGGCTTCAAACAGTACCGTGCGGCCGTTGAGCGGCGTGGCCAGCAGGCTGCGGCAGGCCAGTTCGATGCGGTTGAGTTCGTCAGGCGGGGACCACTTCGCCCACACGGCGCGCGGTGCGTTGCCGAACATCGCGCCGCCATCGAGTTTCTGGCTGTTCCCCATCAACGACCAGAGTTTCATCGCCGCGCTCCGTGCTCACCTGATATCGGAATGATCGACGATCGCGCGCGGCAATAAAACCGTTCGTGCAAAGTTACTTTGCTGGCGCGAGGAGCACGTCTGCTCGCCCGACCGGATTGCGCGGATCGGTACCGCCGTCGAGCGCACCGCTGCGCTTGTCCCAGGTCACCGTCTGCAGGTTGCCCCAGGTGGATTCGCCGGCGTTGATGGTGTGCCCCATCGCTTTCAACGCCTCTACCGTGGCGGCATCCAGCGCGCCCGGCTCGGCGGAGATCGCGTCAGGCATCCACTGGTGGTGGAAGCGCGGCAATGCCGCGACCGGCTGCGCGGCAAGCCCGGCGTCGTATGCAAGGATGGCGAGCAGCACCTGGGTGATGATGCGGCTGCCTCCGGGCGCGCCGATGACGGCGAGCTTTTCTTCCGACTCGATCCAGCTCGGTGTCATCGAGCTGAGCATGCGCTTGCCGGGTTCGGGCGCATTCGCCTTGAAACCCATGACGCCGAATGCATTCGGCGTGCCCGGCTTCAGCGCGAAATCGTCCATCTCGTTGTTGAGCAGCACGCCGGTGCCCGGCGGAACGAGGCCGGAGCCGAACGTCAGGTTGACGGTCTGCGTGGCCGATACGCGGTTGCCTTCGGCGTCGATGATCGAGAAATGCGTGGTCTCGTCGTCTTCCAGGGGTGCCGGCTGGCCCGACAGCAGAGCGCTGGGCAGCGCCCTGTCGGGATGGATCGACGCGCGCAGCCCGGCTGCATACTCGGGGCTGGTCAGTCGCGCGACCGGCACTTTCACGAAGTCCGGATCCCCGAGATAGATCGTGCGGTCGCGATAGGCGCGGCGCATCGCTTCGACGATGAGGTGCGTGCGCTGGGCCGGTTCGAGCTTCGCGAGATCCCAGCCTTCGAGGACCTGCAGGATCTGCGCAAGCGCGACACCACCGGACGACGGCGGCGGTGCGGTCGTGATTGCCCAATCGCGGTACTTCAATCGCAGCGGTTCACGCTCACGCACGCGATAGCCGGCGAGTTCATCGCGCGTCCACCGCCCGCCTTCCTCGCGCACTGACGCGAGCATCTTCTCCGCGACATCGCCCCGATAGAAACCATCGAAGCCCTTTGTTGCGAGTCGCTCAAGCGTGCGCGCCAGATCGGGCTGGCGCAGCGTCTCGCCTGTCACCGGGGGCGTCCCGTCAGCCAGGAACACCGCGCGCGTGCCTCGGTAGCGCTCCATGACGGCGCGCCGGCTCGCATAGCCCTTTTCCAGGCGCGGGTAGACCTCGAAACCGTCACGGGCGATGCGGATGGCTGGCGCCAGCGTCGTGCGCAGCGGCAGGCGGCCGTACTTCTCACTCAGATGCACGAGCGCGGCGGGCAGGCCCGGAATGCCGGCCGACCACGGGCCGTTGGTGGCGCGGTCGCGGTCCAGGCCGCCCTGCTTGTCGAGATAGGCGGCGGGTGTCGCCGATTCAGGTGCAGTTTCGCGCGCGTCCACGAACACATCGCGTCCGGATTTCGCATCGTGCAGCAGGAAGAAGCCACCGCCGCCGATGCCGGAGCTCACGGGCTCCACGACCGACAGCACCGCCGCGACCGCGACCGCCGCATCGAACGCATTGCCGCCCGTGCGGATGATGTCCAGCCCGGCCTGCGTCGCCAGGGTGTGCGCACTGGCGATCGCTGCGCCGGGAGGTTTCGCCGCGGTGACCGCGTTTGCTGTGTGGGCTTTCGGCGGAGTGGCCGCGGGCGAGGTGCCGACCGCAAGCAGAAGGACAGCCAACCACGTGCGCACGGCGATTCGCATCAAACCTGCTCCCGCAGCCGCGCGAGCTTGGCGAGCAGCTGCTGCTGGGTTTCGGGAAAAAGAGGGTCCGGGTCGATGCATTCGACCGGACAGACGACGACGCATTGCGGCTCGTCGTAATGGCCCACGCACTGGGTGCAGCGGGACGGATCGATCACGTAGATCGTTTCACCCTGCGAGATCGCCTGGTTCGGACAGGCCGGCTCGCAGACGTCGCAGTTGACGCACAGCTCGTTGATCTTCAGCGACATCTGACTTCATTCCGGATACGGGGGCCGAACAGAGGTGCGGCCCCGTTCCGTCAGGATCGCCCGGAGGCGGCCCGGACTTACTTGACCTCGACGAACTTGTAGTCGACACCTGCGGGCGTGACGGCCGCCTTGACGCGTTCGTTGTCCTCGGTCTTGCCCATGAAGAGCACCTTCACGCCCTTCATCGACGCCGGCTGCGCCTTCTGGAACGCCGCGACGACCAGGTCGGCCATCTTTGCCGATGACGGGCCGCCGTACGCGAGCAGGTTGCCTTCGGTGATGCCGCGCTGCACGTCGGTCTGCGCCTTTTCCACCAGACGGTCGTAGGAACCCTGGAAATCGGCGGAAGTCTCGGCCGGCAGCGTGTAGAGGTACGGGCTGGAGGTCACGCCTTCCATGTTGCGCTTGACCACTTCAACCAGGTAGGCGCCCCACTCTTCCTCACTGTCGGTCTTCGGAGCGGTCAGCGGAGCCTGGACGGCTTCGGCAGCCGGCTGCTCCTGGGCGCCTTCTTTCTTGCAGGCAGCGAGGAACGGCAGGGCCAGGCAGGCGATGAGCAGCGCGCGAGTGGTCGTGTTCATGGGATTTCCGTGTGTTGTGATTGGAAGACGCCATTGGGCATGGCGCGATGGTTGACCGGCGCAGGCACCGATATGCAATCGCGTGAGGCCATCCGGCAGCGCGACCCCATTCTACGGCCAAGCCGGACCGCAGGCGGAACGGCGCCACGTCGCGCCACGAACGGCATTGCCTCAGCCGCGACGGCGGTATTCCTGCAATGCGGCATTTACGGCTGGCGGCACGAAACCTGATACATCACCGCCGAGGCGCGCGATTTCGCGCACCAGCGTCGAGGAGATGAAGCCGTACTGCTCGGCCGGCGTGAGGAACAGCGTCTCGACATCAGGGATCAGGTGCCGGTTCATGCTCGCGAGCTGGAACTCGTACTCGAAGTCCGACACCGCACGCAGCCCGCGCATCAGCACGCCCGCGCCGACTTCCGATACGAAATGCGCGAGCAATCCATTGAAGCCGCGAACCTCGACATGCGGATGGTGCGCGACCGCTTCGCGTGCCAGCGAGACGCGTACTTCAAGCGGCAGCGCGGGGCCCTTTCCCGGGCTTTCGGCGACACCTATCACGAGGCGGTCGAACAGCCGGGCTGCACGGTCGACGAGGTCGACATGGCCATTCGTGATCGGGTCGAACGTGCCGGGGTAGACGGCGATTCTGTGGCGGGCCGCGGTCATGGCTGGTCACGGAAAGCCGCGAGCGGCGGCAGGGGCCGCAGTGTATCAGCGGCGTGCGGCGCGCTTCCGGTCATGCGGCGGAGGAGTCACGTGCGCTCCCGTTGAGCGGCGTCCTGCGTCGATACAGCACGTACCGGACGTCGCGCGTGCGGCCCTCGCGATGCAGCACCCAGCCGGGCGCGGGGACGACGGTCGCGTGCTCGGGTGATTCCACATACAGCCATGCATCGGCGCGCAGGCATCTGTCGAGCGAGGGCAATACCTGCTCCCACAGTCCAGCCGCGAAGGGAGGATCGACGA
>CADCUA010000366.1 GCA_902805755.1 uncultured Lysobacter sp. | reverse complement strand
GGCCACGACTCGAAACGCGCGCCGAGATCGCGCGCATGGCCCGTGACGGATGCGACCTGGTCGGCATGACGGGCATGCCGGAAGCCGGGCTCGCACGCGAAATGGGTCTGGATTACGCCTGCCTTGCGATCGTCGCGAACTGGGCGGCTGGTGCAGGGCCCGACCCGGACGAGGTGATCACGCTGCAGGACGTGCTCGACAACGTCGCCGCGACGACCGGCCAATTGCCGCCGCTCCTACGGGCGCTGCTCGCCGTTTGAGGCGACGGACGGCACTTTGCACCAATTGTCATGAAGCGGTTCAGTTTGCATACTGGGTTCGCGACCGGCCATTACCGGCCCCGCGCACGCCAACGCACCCAGCATGAGGTCATCAGGATATGCAGCACGGCACCGTGAAGTGGTTCAACGACGCGAAAGGCTTCGGTTTCATCTCGCCAGAGGACGGCAGCGCGGATGTATTCGTGCACTTCTCGGCGATCAATGCGCAGGGCTTCCGTAGCCTGCAGGAAGGCCAGCGGGTCAGCTACGAGCTGACGCAGGGGCCGAAGGGTGCACAGGCCTCGGGTGTGACGCCCGCGGTCTGACGGCGCGTCCAGGTCGGATATGAAAGCCCCGTGCAAAGCGCACGGGGCTATTTGTTGGCTGGACGGAACGCCGTAGTCGCGATGGCAACTTCGAAACCGTGTGTACCGAAAGCCGGCTGATGCATGCACGAAGCACGGCGATGTAACCGCACGCGCCGCGCGCCATGCGTGGCACCGGGCCTAACGGACACGGCGACCCGAATGCCGTAAAACGCGGATCACCGCGCCGGTAGGCAGCGATCGATTCGAACTACTGCAGAAACTGCAGCCTCGCCAGTTCCGCGTACAGGCCGCCGTGCGCGATCAGTTCGTCGTGCGTGCCCTGCGCGACGACGCGTCCGCGGTCCATCACGACGATGCGGTCGGCCTTGAGCACCGTTGCGAGGCGGTGCGCGATGACGATCGTCGTGCGGCCCTGCATCAGCGTTTCCAGCGCGTCCTGCACGGCGCGCTCGCTCTGGGCGTCAAGTGCGCTCGTCGCCTCGTCGAGCAGCAGGATCGGTGCATCCTTGAGCAGCGCGCGCGCAATCGCGATGCGCTGCTGCTGCCCGCCCGACAGACGCGCGCCGCGTTCGCCCAGCTCACTCTCCAACCCCTGCGGAAGCTCGGCGATGAAGTCACTGGCATGTGCCGAGTGCGCGGCTGCGGCGATGGCCGCGTCGTCCGCCTCGAGTCGCCCGTAGCGGATGTTCTCGCGTGCGCTGGCCGCGAAGATCGTTGGTTGCTGCGGCACCAGCGCGATCGCCTCGCGCAGCGCCGCGGGATCGAGCGTGCGCACGTCGACTCCATCGATCGCGACGACACCGCTCTGCGGATCATGGAAGCGCAGCAGCAGCGAGAACACCGTGCTCTTGCCCGCACCGGACGGGCCGACGAGCGCAACCGTCTCGCCGGGCCGGACCGTCAGCGAGAAATCCTCGAGTGCGGGCGCGTCCGGCCGCATCGGGTAGTGGAACGTCACGGCATCGAACACGACCTCGCCGCGCACCGGACGCGGCAGCGCATTCGGCTGCGCCGGCGCGAGGACGGCCGGAGCCTCCTCCAGCAATTCGCTGATGCGGCTCATGCCGCCGGCCGCGCGCTGCAACTCGTTCCAGACCTCCGCCAGAGCACCCACCGAACCACCGCCAAGCACCGCATAGAGCACGAACTGGCCCAGCGCCCCGGCGCTCATGCGACCGGCAACCACGTCGTGCGCACCGAGCCAGAGCACCAGCGTGATCGCGCCGAACACCAGCACGATTGCGATCGCCGTGATCGCGGCCTGACCCCGGATGCGTCGGGCCGCGGCCTGGATCGCCGCATTCACCGCGCTTGCGAAACGGCCACGCTCGTACGGTTCGCGCGCATGCGCCTGCACCGTGCGCACCGCGCCAAGCGTCTCGTTCGCGAGCGCGTTCGCCTCGGCGACGCGGTCCTGGCTGCTGCGCGACAGACCCTGCAGGCGTCGGCCGCCGAGGACGATCGGCACCACGGCGAGCGGTATGCCGACGAGTGCGAATGCCGCCAGCCGCGGGCTGGTATAGAACAGCATGCCGACGCTTCCGAGCAGCGTCACGGTGCTGCGTAGCGCCACGGACATGCCCGAGCCGACCACGCTGCGCAACAGCTCGGCATCGGCCGTCAGGCGCGACACCAGTTCGCCGCTGCGGCTGCGATCGTGAAAGCCGATGTCCAGCGCGAGCAGGTGTGCATAAAGCCGTTCGCGCAGATCGGCAACGACGCGCTCGCCCAGCAGCGATACGAAGAAAAAGCGCGCGGCGGTTGCGATCGCCAGCACCACCGCCACTCCGAACAGCAGGGCGAACGCGCGGTCGACCGCGTCACCGCCGCCCTGGCGGAAGCCCTGGTCGATCATCGTCCGGAACGCGAGCGGAAGACTGAGGGTCGCGCTGCTCGACACTGCAAGCGCGGCCAGCCACGCCGCAAACAGGCCGCGGTGCCGCTGCACGAACGGCCACAGGGTGCGCAGGCTCCCCACGGGCGCCTTGCGCGCGCGGGCTTCGGATTCGGCGGGTTCGCTCATCCGCATATTGTCGTCGATCGTGGCGCGGGGCGGCCGACGGCGTGTGGCCGCAACGGTGCGACGTCGATCAATCCGCGGCGACGATGCAGCGCGCCCGGTCGCGGGTGG
>CADCUA010000365.1 GCA_902805755.1 uncultured Lysobacter sp. | reverse complement strand
AGTCGCGTACCGCGGTTATGGACGTCAGTGTGGCGTTGCCCAGCCACGGCGTGATCCAGTTGACCTCGGCGGACGCGCCCTTGTCCTTGATGTCCTGGGCGGTGCTGCGGTTGCTGTAGGCGACGCGTCCGAACGGGTCTGCGACCGGAACGACGCCGGCGTCCGGCGATAGCGCATCGATGATGCCCGCCGTGGCGCCACGCACCGTAGTGACACCGACGCAGCAGTTCTCTTCGCGGCTCGTGAAATCGGCGATGAGGTTGATGTCCAGCGTATCGGTCGGCTCGATGAGTAGCTGACCGCGCAGCGTTTGCATGTTCTGGTCGCCGTCGCGCGTCTCGGTGCGCGGACCGGCGCCGGTGCGGACTTCGTTGAAACCATCGCGTTCGCGCTTGGCGGCGTATACGCGCATCGCGGCATTTTCGCCCAGCGCCGTGTTCAGCGATCCGGCAACGCCGAGCGCGTTGTAATTGCCGATCGTCAGCTCACCTTCGACGTGCGTGTCGTAATCCGGGCGCTTGGTGATCACGTTGATCACACCCGCGGACGTGTTCTTGCCGAACACCGTGCCCTGCGGGCCCTTGAGCACTTCGATGCGCTCGACCTCGCCGAGGTCACCGAAGCCGACGCCGTTGCGCGGACGGTAGACACCATCGATGACGACACCGACGGACGATTCAAGGCCTGCGTTGTCACCCACCGTACCGATGCCGCGGATGCGCGCGGTCGTCTGGGCCTCGCTCTGCGTGCTCGTGACGGTCAGTCCCGGCACGAGGATCTGCAGATCCTTGATATCGCGCACGCCGGTGTCGCGCAGGAGTTCTTCCGGCAACGCAGTGAGCGAGATCGGAACGTCCTGCAGCGCTTCTTCGCGCTTCTGCGCGGTGACCTTGATACCGGCGAGGCTGGTGACCTCCTCCTCTGCGGCAGCCGCCGGGTTGGCAGGCGAAACGTCTGCGGTGCCCGCCTGCTGCGCGATTGCGGGTGCGCCCGCCGCCATCGCCGCAAACACAGCAAGGGCAAGTGCGGTTCGACGCGGCTTACTTACGATCATCGCCATTTTCTTTCCCCAAAGAGGCCGCTTGAATTGCCCGATCCCGCGGCACAGGACCGGGTCACGCTATCACGCGACCTTAACCTTGCGGAAGTGACGCAGGACCTGAAAACGCAGCCGCGACGTACACTGTCGCCGCTCCGCCCGCGTCCGCCGGGCTATCGCTAGCCCCGTCCGCTACCAGTTCCCGTGCCCGATATCGATACCGTCGCCAGCGCCCGCCACGCGGACGCACATACCCCTCTCATGCGCCAGTTCTTCGCCTGCAAGGCGGAGCATCCGGACGTGTTGCTGTTCTTCCGCATGGGGGATTTCTACGAGCTGTTCTACGACGACGCACGCAAGGCCGCGCGTCTTCTCGACATCACGCTGACGCAGCGCGGCTCATCCGCGGGCCAACCGATTCCAATGGCCGGCGTACCGCACCATTCGGCCGAAGGCTATCTTGCCCGGCTGGTTGCGCTCGGCGAATCCGTTGCGATCTGCGAGCAGATCGGTGATCCCGCGCTGGCCAAGGGCATTGTCGAGCGCAAGGTCGTGCGCATTGTCACGCCGGGCACGGTGACCGACGAGGCGCTGTTGAGCGAGCGTCGCGACACGCTGCTGTTGGCGATCGCACGCATGCGCGGGGGCTATGGGCTTGCGTGGGCAGACCTCGCCGGCGGGCGGTTCCTTGTATGCGAAGTTGCCGACGAGGCCGCGCTGGAGGGCGAACTCGCGCGTCTCGAACCGGCGGAGGTGCTATGCGCCGACGAGGACGGCTGGCCTGCGTGCGTGGCGACACGAACCGGACTGCGGCGCCGCGCGCCGTGGCTGTTTGACGTGGACAGCGGACGCCGGCAGCTGCTGCGATTTTTCGACGTGCATGATCTCGGTGGGTTCGGACTGGAGGACAAGCCTCTTGCCACCGCCGCCGCCGCTGCACTGCTCGGCTACGTCGAGGAAACCCAGAAGCAGCGCCTTCCGCACCTGACCTCGATCGCATTCGAAGCTACCGATGGCGCGATCGCGATGAATGCCGCCACGCGGCGGCACCTCGAACTCGACAGCCGCATCGACGGCGATGTGCGTCATACGCTGCTCGGCGTGCTCGACACGACCGTGACGCCAATGGGCGGGCGACTGCTGCGGCGCTGGCTGCATCGGCCGCTGCGTGATCGCGACGTGCTGCGCCATCGCCACCAGGCAGTGTCGACGTTGATGGACACGGGGCCGGAGGTACTGCGTGAGTGCTTCCGCGCGGTGGGCGATCTCGAGCGGATCCTGTCGCGGATCGCCCTGCGCAGCGCACGTCCGCGTGATCTGTCCACGCTGCGCGACGGGCTGGCGCTGCTGCCGCGCCTGCGTGAGTGCATCGGCCCCGTCGATTCGCCGCGCCTGCAGGTGCTTGCGGCGGAGCTTGGTGAACATCACGAGAACGCCCATTTGCTCGCCGCCGCAATCACCGCCCAGCCTCCTGTGCTGGCCCGGGATGGCGGCGTATTCGCTGAGGGTTTCGACGCCGAACTGGATGAGCTGCGACGGCTGAGCACGCATGCCGACCAGTTCCTCGTGGACCTGGAGACCCGCGAGCGCGCGGCTAGCGGGATATCAACGCTGAAGGTCGGCTACAACCGCGTGCACGGTTACTACCTTGAGGTCGGCAAGACGCATGTGGATCGCGTGCCGACG
>CADCUA010000364.1 GCA_902805755.1 uncultured Lysobacter sp. | reverse complement strand
TCGCACCGGGCGACCTGCTGGTATTCAACGACACGCGGGTCATCCCGGCGCGTCTTTATGGGCAGAAAGCCACGGGCGGACGCGTCGAGATCCTGATCGAGCGCCTGCTCGGCGGTGGACAGGCGCGTGCGCAGCTGGGCGTCAGCAAATCGCCCAAGCCGGGCGCGCGCATCCAGCTCGATGCCGGCGGCTCGGCCGAGGTGCTGGGACGCGATGGCGAGTTCTATGTTCTGCGCTTCGATGTGCCCGAATCACTGGAAAGCTGGCTGCTTCATGCCGGCCGGCTGCCGCTGCCGCCGTACATCCGGCGCGAACCCGGCCGCGACGATGCCGAGCGCTACCAGACGGTGTTCGCGCGCGAGGTCGGCGCGGTCGCGGCGCCTACGGCCGGGCTGCATTTCGACGAACCACTGCTGGAAGCGCTGCAGGCGCGCGGCATCGAGTTCGGACACGTGACGCTGCATGTCGGTGCGGGCACGTTCCAGCCGGTGCGCGCCGATGATCTCGCGCACCATGTGATGCACAGCGAATGGATCAACGTCGGTGCGGAGCTGGTCGAGAAGATCCGGCGGACGCGGGGTGCGGGTGGTCGCGTCATTGGTGTCGGCACGACGGTGGTGCGCGCGCTCGAATCGGCAATGCGCATGACCGACACGGGCGAGCGCGTGTTGCAGCCGTTCGCTGGCGAGACGCGCTTGTTCATCCTGCCGGGCTACCGCATCCGGTCGGTCGACGCGCTGATCACGAATTTCCATCTGCCGGAAAGCACGCTGTTGATGATGGTGTCGGCGTTCGCCGGCAAGGAACGCGTGTTCGAGGCCTATGCGCACGCCATACGCGAGCGATACCGCTTCTTTTCGTACGGCGATGCAATGCTGTTGTGGCCGAAGGCAGACCAGTTGCCGCCGCGGGATGCGTAGAAGCAGGCACCGATCGCACCACGGTTGAACGCAGCGATCACACCAGCAGTCGAACGGGCAGGGACGATCGCGACCAGGCCCGTACTGCAGCACCGCGAATGGCGCATCCACCGTGCCCGTTACAGCGCAACACCCTCAATGGCCGCACCCGGCCAACCGGATCACCGAATGAGTCGAATGAATTTCCAGTTGCTCGGCACCGACGGCGCAGCGCGCCGCGGCCGGTTGACGTTTCCGCGCGGCACCGTCGAGACGCCGGCCTTCATGCCGGTGGGCACCTACGGTTCGGTCAAGGGCATCTTTCCCGAGCATGTGCGCGAGCTGGGCGCGGAGATCATCCTGGGCAATACCTTTCATCTGTACCTGCGTCCGGGGCTGGACGTCATCGCCGACCACGGCGGCCTGCACGGTTTTTCGCGATGGAACGGACCGATCCTGACCGACTCCGGTGGTTTCCAGGTGTTCTCGCTCGCCCATCGTCGCAAGATCACCGAGCAGGGCGTGACGTTCGCTTCGCCGACCGACGGCGCGAAGGTGTTCCTCGGGCCCGAGGAGAGCATGCACATCCAGCGGGTGCTGGACTCCGACATCGTGATGATTTTCGACGAGTGTCCGCCGGTGCATATCGATGGCGTGCCGGTCAACGTGGACGTCATCAAGCGCTCGATGGAGCTGTCGCTGCGCTGGGCCGAGCGTTCGAAAAAAGCGCATGAGGGCAACGACGCGGCGCTGTTCGGCATCGTGCAGGGCGGCGTGCACCACGATCTGCGCACGCAGTCGGCGGAAGGGCTCAAGCAGTTGGGGTTCGACGGCTACGCGATCGGTGGCCTCGCCGTCGGTGAAACCGAGGCCGAGCGCAACGCGATGCTCGAGCACACCGCCCCGCAGCTGCCGGTGGATCGGCCGCGCTACCTGATGGGTGTCGGCCGCCCCGAGGACCTGGTCGAGGCCGTCGCGCGGGGCGTGGACATGTTCGATTGCGTCATGCCGACGCGCAACGCGCGCAACGGGCATTACTTCACCGCATCCGGCACGGTGCGCGTGCGCAATGCGAAATACGAACGCGACATGCGCCCGATCGAGGAAGGGTGCGACTGTTACGCCTGTCGCAACGGCTTTACGCGCAGCTACCTGCGCCACCTGGATCGCTGCAACGAAATGCTCGGGCCGATGTTGGGCACCTTGCACAACCTGCGCTATTACCAGCGGCTGATGGCGCAAATGCGGGACGCGATCGCCGAGGGCCGTTTCAATGCGTTCCGTGAAGCGTTCTACGTGGCGCGCGGCGATACTGCCTAGGTCGCTACTCGTAACGCCCGCAGCCCCGATGACCCGATGAGTCCGCCGCCCCGGGCCGCGCCGGCCTGCGTGGCATAATCCCGCGCTATTTGATTGACCGGACAACCGACATGACCCTGCTCGACTTCCTGATCGCCCCCGCGCACGCCCAGGCCGCTGCCCAGCAGCCGGGTGGCGGCTTCGGCACCCTGCTGCTGCCGATCGTGCTGATCGGTGTCATGTATTTCCTCATGATCCGCCCGCAGATGAAGCGCGCGAAGGAACATCGCGCGATGCTGGAGCGGCTGTCCAAAGGCGACGAGGTGATCACCAACGGCGGCATTGCCGGGACGGTGTCGGATATCGGCGAGAGCTTCGTGACCGTGGAAGTGGCCGACAACGTGCGGCTTCGCGTGCAGAAGGGCGCGATCGCGAACGTGCTGCCCAAGGGCACCTTGAAGTCCGCCTGAGCCGGCGCCAGTTCATCCAGGCTCTAGCATGGGCGTGGCCGGCAACGGCCCCGCTCCC
>CADCUA010000363.1 GCA_902805755.1 uncultured Lysobacter sp. | reverse complement strand
TTGGTTGGGGGTGGTCGTTTTGGGGGGGTCGCGTCTACAACGCCGTCTCGGCGATCGCCTGTGCGTACCAGTCGGCCGTAAGCAGTGGTGCAGGCACGGGCGACGTCGTGTCGAACAGCGCGTCCAGCTCCGTGCCATCGATCGCCGGGTGCTTGGCACGCGCACGTTCAAGAATCTCGACCGCCAGCGCCTGCATGCAGGCGATGTTGCCGCGCACGCGTGAGGCGAATGCCTCGTCATCGAGTTCATCGGTGAGCGCACGGTTGAGCTCGTAGAACCAGCCGATCGCGTACTGATCGAGCATGCGGCCGTCGTCCTGGAGCGGCGGCCCGCCCTGCGCGCGGTTGTGTTCACCCCAGGCGCGCAGCAGGCGCTGCATCGCTCGGTTCAGCGCGCTGGCCTGCGTGAACTCGTTGCGCAGCCGGCCGAGCATGTTCAGGTCGCACTGGCGCTGGGTGAAATACAGCGGCGCCAGCAGCGCCCAGTAGAACGTGTAATCCCAGATCACCTTGACCGGCATGACCTGCACATCGCCGAACAGCGGGTACTGGTCCTGGTAGAGCGTGAGGGTGTTTTCGTAGAACGAGAAATACAGCTGCTCGTACAGCGATGCGAACGGGGCGAACGCGGTGCCCGCGCGGTCGCGCGCGATCAGGTCGCAGATGTAGGTGTTGCTGAGCGCGATGAAATCGCTGCCGGGCGAATAGAACGGGTCGAGGAACACGCCCGCCTCGCCGGTCAGCGCCCAACGCTCGCGCGAGAACACCTGCTTGCAGCCGTAGGAGAAATGCCGCAGGAACATGAAGTCCTGCACGGCATGCTGCGGCTCGTCCAGCGCAGCCGCGACGCGCGGCTGGTGCTCACGCAGCCACGCCATCGCCTTCGCATGCGTGTTCATCGTTTCCAGCGGGTGCATCGATGCGTCGCAGACGATGCCCAGCGAATGCGCGCCGGACGCGAGCGGGATCAGCCAGAACCAGTAGCCGGGCCCGCACATGTGGTTCGTCGAGCGCCAGCGGTCCGGCGGCGTGCAGCGCGCGCGCCACCCGGCATCGTCGGACCAGTCGTTCGGGTCGATATGCCCGTCCACACGCCACCACACCGCATTGACGTCGTGCGCGTTCGGCTGCGCGAGGTCGAGCTTGCGCTTGATCAGGCCCGCGCGGCCGGCCGCATCGATCAACCAGCGCGACTGCATCTCGTGCGACTGGCCGTCGCGTTCGAAACGCACGCGGTGGGCTTCGCTGCCGGCGCCGAGGTCGAACCCGCGCACCACCGCGCCGTCGATGAACTCGATGCCCGCGGCGCGTACGCGCTCGCCGAGGAAATTCTCGAAACGGCCGCGATCGATCTGCCAGGACGAGACCGGCAGGATGCGGCTGACGCCGATCTCCGTGCAGCGGTCGATATCGCTGCGGCCGTCGCTGAAGAAGAAGCGGAACCCGAACTTGCGCAGCTGCTCGGTGTCGAGGTGCTCGCGCAGGCCGAGCACGCTGGACAGGTAATGCGCGCCGATCTCGACGGTCGATTCGCCGACCTTGAACGCGGCTTCGCGCACCGGGTGGCGGTGGCGCTCGATCACGGTGATGCGCAGCGCCGCGTCCTGCTGGCGCAGTTGCAGCGCGAGCGTGAGGCCGGCCAGCCCGCCGCCGAGGATCACGACATCGGCGCCCTGCGGCGTCACACCCGCGTTCATGGGGTGCGCGCCTGCGGCTGGCCGTGCGGCATCGGCGAGAACTCGCCGCTGGGGTCGTCGATCACTGGCGGGCTCATGCGGATGCGGCGGTACTGCGCGAGCATGCCGCCGTGGCTGAGCACCTGCGTGACCACGTGCGAGGTGATGCGCCACAGATCACGCAGCGGGCGGAAATGGCTCTTGCGGAACTGCGCGGTGGACTGTGCGCACTGGTAGCGCGATTCGATCGGCACCGACACCACGCGCGTGCCCAGCGTGCGCGCGGCGGAGATCAGGATCTGCGCCTCGAACACGAAATCCTCGCCCGGCACCTCGGTCAATGCGGCGACCGCGGCCGGGTACAGGCGCTGGCCGCTCTGGGTGTCGGCGATCTGGTAGCCGGTGCCCCAGGCGATGCCCCAGTCGCCGAACTCGTTCGCCAGGCGCCGGTAGGTCGGCTGCAGCGAACGCTTGCGCAGGCGCGCGCCGATCACGATGTGTGCCGGGTGGCGGTTCGCCGCATCGAGCAGGCGCGGAATGTCGCTGCCCGCGTGCTGGCCATCGCCGTCCATGGTCAGCACCGCCGCGAAGCCGCGTCGCAGCGCTTCGGCGAAGCCGTCGCGCAGGCTCGCGCCCTTGCCCATGCGCTCGTCGTGGCGCAGCACGATGACCGGCAGGTCGGCGATGCGTTCGCAGGTGGCGTCGGTGGAGCCGTCGTCGATCACGATCACGTGGCGGCAATGCGCGAGCGCGTCCTCGACCACGCCGCGGATGCGCAGCTCCTCGTTGAGCGCGGGGATCACCACCGCCACGTTGTCGCCGTCCAGGCGCACGGGCGCGCGGGGGTTGAGCTCAGCCATCGATCATCTCCACGTTCAACACGCGCCCGGGTCCGGCCTTGAGTCGTACGCCGGGCCGTCCGAGCGCCAGCATCTCGAACAGCGGCAGCATCGGCGCCATGGCATTGTCGGCGCCGAACGGCGCCAGGTGCGCAGCCGTATCGGCCTCGCCGTCTTCCAGCGTGGCACGCAAGCGCGTCGTCCCGTCGCGAAGGTCGCGGC
>CADCUA010000362.1 GCA_902805755.1 uncultured Lysobacter sp. | reverse complement strand
GCGCGCGTTGCGCAACCCGCACCGCAGGCGCGGCCGGTGCCGCCCCGCGAGTGGATCGTGCCCGGCGTTGCGGTCACGCCCGAGAACATCCGCCAGTTGCGGCAGCGCGCGCTCATCGCGCTGCGCGAGGGGCGACTGTACGAGGACGACACGGCCGCCGTGCCGATTCTGCTTGCACTGCGTGCGGCCGCTCCCGATGACGTCGCAGTCAGCGACGCGCTTGCTCGCGCACTGACGGCACTGATCGAGGCGGGCGATGCGGCGTTGGCGGGAATCGACACCGATCCGGCATCGTTGAAACGCGCGCAGGACGTCACCGCCGTCGCCCGCCGCGTGGCGCCGGATGACGCACGGGTCATCGCGCTCGCCGCGCGGGTGGAAAAGGCGGTGCAGGCCGAGCGGGCGAACATCGAGGGCGAACGTGCGCTGCGCAAGGGACAGGTGGGTGAGGAGGGCGGCGGCGCGATCGCCGCGTTCCGCGAGGCGCTGAAGTCGCGGCCCGGCGATGCACGCGCGCTGCAGGGGCTTGCTGCCGCGGAAAGCGCATTGATCCGTCGCGCCGAGACCGCCGCGCAGGACGATAACTACGAACAGGCGGCGCAGTGGCTCGCGTTTGCCGGAAAGGTGCGCAAGGGGGCCACGACCGTGGACGATGCGCGCGCCCGGATCGCCGCGCAGCGCGCAGCGCGTGTGCGCCGGCTGCGCGACGAAGGCATCGCGGCGTTGTCGGTGGAAGGCGGCATCGACGTAGCGCGGCAGCGCCTCGCCGCGTTGTTGCGCATCGCGCCCACCGGCGACCCGGCAGCGGCCGAGTTGCGCGAGCGCATCGACCTGGCGGTGCATTACGGTCTGTTCCGGCCCGGGCAGGTATTCACCGATGCACTGCTGCAGGGCGTCGGACGCGGCCCGCAGATGGTGGTGGTTCCGCACGGTGCATTCCGCATGGGCTCCGCGGCGGAAGACCGCACGGGCACGGACGCGGAGCGGCCCGCGCGCAACGTGCGCTTCGAGCGCGGCTTCGCGATGTCGCGCCATGAGGTGACGGTCGGAGAGTTCAGGCGATTCGTCGCGGCGACCGGTTACCGCACGCGCGCAGCGCGTCGCGGCTATTCGATTGCCTACGACGAGCGCGCCGGCAACCTGGTGAGGCGCAGCCGCGTCGACTGGTACTCGGATTACACCGGCGGACCGGCGGCGGACGATCATCCGGTAATCCACGTCAGCGCAAAGGACGCGACCGCGTATGCCGAATGGCTGTCCGCACAGAGCGGCCAGACGTACCGGCTGCCTAGCGAAGCGGAATTCGAATACGTGCTGCGGACAGGGGAGTCGGGTGTGTATCCGTGGGGTGCGGGTGCGCCACCGCCGGGTTCGGGCAACTACACCGGCGCGCTGGACAAATCACCGAGCGGTCGCCGCTGGCAGAACGCGTTCGAAGCTTATGGCGACAACGCGTGGGGACCGGCCCCGGTGGGAAGCTATCGGCCCAATCGATACGGCCTTCACGACACTGCCGGCAATGTCGCCGAGTGGGTCGCCGACTGCTGGCATGACAATTACCGACGCGCACCGCCTAGTGGCGAGGCATGGGTCAACCCGGGCTGCCGCACGCGCGTAGTGCGCGGCGGCTCGTGGGCAAGTTCGCCGGAGCAGACCCGGTCCGCATGGCGTCAGAACAGCAACGTCGATACCACCAACGCGCGCATCGGCTTCCGGGTCGTGCGCGAGATCTGAAACCGGTTCGGCGTGATCGGATGATTCCGGTGCCGGCCAAGGAGCCAAGGCATGAGGGTTGATCCGTTCAAGGGCGCAGGCATGGGGCGCCGACGCGGCATGGGCTTTGGCGGCATCCGCTGGTGGGTGCTGCTGCTGTTTGCAGGCTACGCCGCGTGGAACTGGTTCGGCAGCGCCGAAACCGACCCGTATACCGGCGAGAAGGCGCACTACGGTGCGAGCCCGACTGAGGAAGTGCAGCTCGGCGCGCAGGCGTTCCAGCAGGTGCTCGGCGACGCGAATTCGCAGGGCGCACTGCTGCCACCCGATGCGGAGGTGAGCCGGCAGATCCGCGAAATCGCCACGCGCCTGGTGGCGCGCGTGCCGCAGGTGACAGCGGACTTGGCCGCGGCGAGCCAGCAGGCGGCGCCCACGTTCCACCAGGATTTCCAGTGGGACGTCGCGGTCATCCAGTCGGATGATGCGAACGCGTTCTGCCTGCCCGGCGGCAAGATGGCCGTCTACACGGGCCTGTTGCCGGTCGCGCAGAACCAGGACGCAATGGCGGTCATCATGGGGCACGAGATCGCCCACGCGCTGCTGCGTCATGGCTCGCAGCGCATGGCGCAGCAGAAGCTGCTGCAGGTCGGCCAGATGGCGGCGGGCGTTGCATTGGGCGGCATGGACCCGGGGCAGCAGCAGGCGGTGATGGCCGCGCTCGGCGCGGGCGCGCAGTACGGATTCATCCTGCCGTACGGACGCAATCATGAAACCCAGGCCGACCGCGTGGGCCTGATGCTCGCCGCGGCCGCCTGCTACAACCCGCGCGAAGCCGTGCCGCTGTGGGAGCGCATGTCGCAGCTCGGAGGTGGCTCACGCCCGCCGGAGTTCGCATCCACCCACCCGGACCCGGCAAACCGCCAGCAGGTGCTGCAGTCGCTGATGCCGCAGGCGGAGGAGTTCTACAAGAAGTACTGCCCGAACCAGGCGCCAGCCCAGTAAGGCGACAGTGCAGGCTTGCCGGATGCATCGCCGGGCGTAGGCCTGAGGCGCTGGTGCTGTTTTCAGCGCCAGCGTGCTGAAAACTGTTGAGCCACAGCCAGGCGAAAGCGCGACAGCTGAGTGCTTGCACTCAATTAGGTTGCCGCCGCGACAAGTGGGTAACGGGCCGATCAGGTCGGCTGGAATGCGATCGGTCGAAGCTGATGCGCAGCAGCAGCGCCAAGCGGGTTGTGCTCGTGTGCGCAACCCTTGGCTTTGCAGCCTGCGGATTACTCTTCCGTCTTCTTTTCCGTACGCGGGCGTGCCGGCGGAACCGCCTGGCCTACGTTGCCCGACAGGTTCTGCTGGAATTCCTTCCACAGCGACAGGTTGCGCTCGGTCAGCTGGTTCATCAGCGTCCACGGCGTCTGCCCGAGCACGCTGCCGACCTGGCTGCGGAACTGCTGCTGCTGGTCGAGGAACATCTGCATAGAGCGTTCAAGGTAGGTGCCCATGAAGCCCTGCATCGAGTCGCCGTAGAAACGGATGATCTGGCTCAAAAGCTGCGTGGAAAGAACGGGCTCGCCGTCCTGTTCGTGCTCGGAGATGATCTGCAGAAGCACCTGGCGCGTCAGATCATCGCCGGAGCGCGCATCGCGCACTTCGAAATCCTCGCCATCGACGATCAGCTGACGAACGTCCTCGATCGTGATGTAGCTCGAGATCTCGGTGTCGTACAGGCGCCGGTTCGGATATTTCTTGATGACGCGGTTCGAAGCCATCGAGCAGTGGACCGGAAACGTGATCCCCGCAGCATGGCCCAGCGGAACAAGACGCGCAACCGGACGCGATCGGCGTCACAGAAGTGCGATGAGCGGTTCAGTGATGCGCATCCGACGACGCGTCGCGAACCCTCTTCGCGTTGGGCCGCGCTGCTGCAGGTGCAGGAAACCCGCAGCAGCGCAGGTGATTACCAACCCATGTACTGGCCGCCGTTCGCGGACAGGTTCGCGCCGGTGATCCAGCTGGCTTCGTCAGGGATGAAGAAGTTCACCGCGTATGCGATCTCGTCCGGCGTGCCGAGGCGCCCGGTGGGGATCTGCGCAACGATCTTGTTGCGTACTTCTTCCGGCACGGCCATCACCATGTCGGTGCCGATGTAGCCGGGCGAAACGGTGTTGACGGTGATGCCGAACTTCGCGTTTTCCTGCGCCAGCGAAATCGTGAAGCCGTGCATGCCGGCCTTCGCCGCCGCGTAGTTCGCCTGGCCGTACTGGCCCTTCTGCCCGTTGATCGAGCTGATCTGGATGATGCGGCCCCACTTGCGCTCGCGCATGCCTTCGATCACCGGCCGCGTGACGTTGAAGACGGAGCCCAGGTTCGTACGGATGACGTCGTCCCACTGCTGGGCCTTCATCTTGTGGAACGTGGTGTCGCGCGTGATGCCGGCGTTATTGACCAGGATCTCCACCGGGCCGAGCTGCCGCTCCACCTCACGCACCATCGCTTCGCCGTCTTCTGCCGAGGACACATCGCCACGCGCGAGCGTCACGTCGATGCCTTCGGCTTTCATCTTCTGCTGCCAGGCGCGGCCTTTCTCCTCATCGCGGTAATTCGTCGCGACGCGATGACCGTGCTGTGCAAGGCGGCGGATGATGGCGGTGCCGATGCCGCCGGTGCCTCCAGTGACCAGTGCTACGCGTGACTGCATGGGAGGGGTTCTCCAAATGTGGAACGGGGATGTGAGTTTACGTTCACGAACGTGAACTATTCGTTGCAATCGGGGGCGCGGTTTTGCGCACGTTCGTCAGCCGCGATACGTCGAAGCAACGTTGGGCCGCCTGCAGCCATTCGGCTGGAGACCGGGCGGCGAAGGGTGCCTGCTGGTCCTGTTGAAGCATTCTCCAGGCACGCGCGAGCGCAGCGCATGGGTTGTTCGCGTCGACCGCGCCATCGCCTTCGGACTTCGAGAGCTTGCGGCCAGCGTGGTCGGTGACCAGTGGCAGGTGCGCATAGGCGGGCGTCGCTACGCCAAGCGCGCGCTGCAACAGGATTTGTCGCGCAGTAGAATCAATCAGGTCGCAGCCGCGCACGACATGCGTGATGCCCTGATCGGCATCGTCGACCACGACGGCGAGCTGGTAGGCCCAGTAGCCGTCCGCGCGACGCAGCACGAAGTCGCCGACGGCCGTCGACACGTTCTGTATCTGTTCGCCCTGCAGTGCGTCGGTGAACGCGACCACTGCATCGTCCCCGACGCGCAGGCGAACCGACGGGTCCCGTCGTCGCGCGCGCGCGATGCAGCGCCGGTGTACCCCACCGCACTGCGCAAGCTCGGCGCGGCTGCAATGACAGTGAAACGCCTTGCCTTCGTCCAGCAGTCGCTCGAGCGCGCGCCTGTACAGCCCGTGCCGTTCGCTCTGGAACACGATGGGCCCGTCGGGCACGAGGCCGAAGGAGGTCAGCGTTGCAAGCTGGTGCCGCGCGGCACCGGGCACCTCACGCGGCGGGTCCAGGTCTTCGATACGGACCCACCACTCGCCACCCGCGGCGCGCGCCATCAACCAGCTTCCAAGCGCCGCCACCAGCGAACCGGCGTGCAGGTGGCCAGTGGGCGACGGCGCAAACCGCCCGCGATAGCCCGGTGCCTGCACGACGTCTGCTGAATCGATGGCGGATGCAGACACGGGCTCGGTCATCGGTCAGCTTGAAATCGGGCGAGCCTGCCACACTTTTTCACGGACCGCGCAGGGTGCGCGGCAGGGGTGCTGACCATGATGAAACGTGTATTCCTGTTCGTTCTGACGAACATGGCGGTGCTCGCCCTGCTGAGCATCGTGATGGCGGTGCTGCGTGCATTCGGTTTCGAGTTTGCCGGCAACGGCGGCCTCATCGTGATGGCGGCGGTGTTCGGCTTCGGCGGTTCGCTGATCTCGTTGTTGATGTCGAAATGGGTGGCCAAGCGCACCAGCGGGGCGCAGGTCATCGAACAGCCGCGCAATGAATCCGAGCGCTGGCTGGTCTCCACGGTGCAACGGCAGGCGCAGGCCGCCGGCATCGCGATGCCCGAAGTGGCCGTGTACGACGCGCCGGAGATCAACGCGTTCGCGACGGGCCCGAGCCGCAACAACTCGATGGTGGCCGTGTCCACCGGCTTGTTGCGCGCAATGAACCGCGATGAGGCCGAGGCCGTGCTGGCGCACGAGGTCAGCCACGTGGCGAACGGCGACATGGTCACGATGGCCCTGATCCAGGGCGTACTGAACACGTTCGTGATCGTGCTCGCACGCGTGGTGGGCCGCGTCGTTGACGGCTACCTCAATGGCAACCGCGACGGCGGCCCGGGGCTGGGTTATTTCGTGATCGTGTTCGTGCTGGACATGGTGTTCGGGCTGTTCGCGAGCATGATCGCGATGTGGTTCTCGCGGCATCGCGAGTTCCGCGCCGATGCCGGCGCCGCACGGCTCGTTGGCCGCGAGAAGATGGTCGCGGCGCTGCAGCGGCTGTCGCAGACCTATGGCGCCACCACGCTGCCCAAGCAGGTCGCGGCGTTCGGCATCAGCGGCGGCGTGGCCCATGGCCTGCGTCGACTGTTCATGAGCCATCCGCCACTGACCGAGCGCATCGAGGCGCTGCGCAACACGGACGAAACCGCTGCGCGTGGCCATATCTTCGGCTGATCGGTTCGGTCGCGCTCGGTTCGGACATGAAAAAGCCCGCTTAGGCGGGCTTTTTCATTGGGCCGCATGCGCACCGGATTAGAACTCGTAATCCATCTCCGGGCCCGCCGGTGCAAGGAAGAAGCCCTGCGCGTAGCTGACGCCGGCCGAGAACAGCACCGACATCGTGCTCGCATCACGCACGAAGTCGACCACCGTGTGCTTGCCGAGCGCGCCGGCCTTCTGCGTGATTTCCTTGAGCTTCTTCTGCTGGTCCGGGCTGGTCGGCAGCGATTCGGTGAAGCTGCGGTCCACTTTCAGGAACGCCGCGTCGATGTGGCTGAGCAGCTGGAACGAGTTCAGGCCCGCGCCGAACTGCTCCAGGCCCAGGCGCACGCCCGAGCGTGACAGCTGCGACAGGAACTCCTGCGTCTGCCGCAGGTGCGTGAACACCTTCGACTCGGGCAGCTGCAGCACCAGAAGCGTGCCGTCGGCGCCGTGCCGGGCCAGCTGCTCCTCGATGTGCCGGATCAGGCTGTCGTCCTGCAGCGAGCCCTGGGTGATCTTGACCAGCATCGTGGTACGGCGGCCAGCACGCAGGCGCTGGCCGATGACGTTGATCGCCTGGGCGACGATCCAGCGGTCGATTTCCCACAGCAGGCCGTGTTCCTCGGCGATCTGCAGGAACGACATCGGCGCGACGGTTTCGCCCTGGTCGCCGCGCAGGCGCAGGTAGGCCTCGTACATCTCGTCCGGGTCGCCCTGCAGGCTCACCAGCGGCTGGTAATGCATGACGAAGCGGTCCGAATCCAGCGCCTCACGGATGCGCTGCACCCAGGCCTCGATGCGCTCTTCCTCGGCGCGGTCCATCGCGCCCGGGTCGAACAGTTCGACCCGGTTGCCGCCCACGCCGATCATCTGCTGCAGGCCCTGGCTGGCCTTCGCGAGCACCGCGGTGACGCTCGCGATCTTCTCGCCGATCTGCACGCCACCGATGCTGACGGTGAGATTGAGCGAGCGGCTCGAGGTTTCCAGCATGTGGTCGGCGAACGCACCGCGCACGGCCTCGGCGCGATGCGTCGTGGTCACGTGGTCGCTGTTGCGGCTCAGCACCGCGAACTGGTGCTCGCCGAAGCGGGCGACGATGTCGTCAGGTCCCACCGCGCTGCGCAGGCGCTGCGCGAACGAGGCGGCGAATTCGTCCGCCGCGTCGAGCCCGATCTCGTTCAGGAGCTTCGCGTAATGGTCCGGCTCGATCAGCAGCAGGCCGTGATGCGTGGCGTTCTGTGCGGCATCGGAGACGGTGTCCTCAAGTGCTCGCAGGAACGTCGGGCGGTTGAACAGCCCCGTGACCTGGTCGCGCTGGCGAAGCTCTTCGACTTCGCGCGCGAGTTCCGGGTCCAGTTCCTGCCGGCGCAGCACCAGCTGCAGGCAGTGCTCGCCTTCGTACGTGGCCGGGCTGAACTCCATGACCGCAGGAAAGGAATGGCCGTCGAGCGCGCGCGCTTCCACGTCGTAGCGCGGCGGCGGCGCGTCGCCCTTGGACAGTTGCTTGAGCAGTTGCTTGAACGCATCGACATGGCCGGGCGCGATCATGTCGAGCAGCGACATGCCTTCGACGTCCTCGAACGACTCGTAGCCGAAGATTTCCAGATACGCCGAATTCGCGCGGATGTGCATGCCCTCATGCACGTAGGCGATGGGATCACGCGAGGATTCGATCAGCGAGTCGCAGCGGCGCTCGGTCTCACGCACCTGCGCCTCGAGCCTTCGTAGCGCGCGGCGCGCTTCCAGGTCGGTCCACTCGGTGCGGATGACGCCAACGGTGTGCTCCAGTCGGTCGCGCAGGACGACATTGCGCGCGCCAAGGTCCTGCGCCTCGATGAAGGCCTCGTCATTGACGCTGTCCAGCAGCAGCAGCACCGGCAGGTCCTTCGCACTCGCCGACACGCGCTGGAACACCTGCTCGACCGGCACGCTGCGGGCGTGGCGCGATGCGACCACGATGTCCAGCGGCTGGCCACTGATGAGCGCGCCGAACTCCTCCTCGCTTTCCGGACGCGACGGCCGCACGGCAACGCCCTGGTTGCGCAGGGTGCTGATGATCGACTCGGCAGCCTCGACGCTGTCGTCGACCACCATCAGGCGAAGGACCGCGTCTTTCCCGAATTGCATTCGTTACCTCCGTCGCCCGGTTATGACATGAAGCAGGCGTCCGAGTCCATGCGGCCGCTTACAGCGGACGCTTACCCGGATCACCTGCCACTTCGCGCACCAGCCTTGGCACCAGATAGCCTGACAGCCGCGCCGCGAGCGCGGAGTGCAGTGCCCGCGCGCGGTCATCGTCCACCTCGAAATGCGCCGATCCCGCGACACGGTCGAGCTGGTGCAGGTAATACGGCAGCACGCCGGCACGGTGGCAGCGCTCGCTCAACGCAGCCAATGCGTCGACGCTGTCGTTGACCCCGCGCAGCAACACCGCCTGGTTCAGCAGCATGGCGCCCGCGGCGCGCAGGCGCCCAAGAGCGTTATCGACCGCATCGCCGAATTCATTGGCGTGGTTGACATGCACCACGACGGTCACCGGCCAGGGCAGCGCGGCGATCCAGTCGGTGAGCGCATCGTCCACGCGTTCCGGCAATACGGTCGGCAGGCGCGTGTGGATGCGCAGCCGCTTCAGATGCGCGACGCCCGCGAGCGCATTGGTGAGTTCGGTGAGCTTCGACGTGGACAGCGACAGCGGGTCGCCACCGGAGAGAATCACCTCGTCGATCTGCGGATCGGCCGCGATCAGCGCGACCGCCTCGCGCCAGCCTGCCGCCGCCGCCGTTTCTTCCGCATAGGGGAAATGGCGCCGGAAGCAGTACCGGCAATGCACTGCGCAGCTGCCGGTGGCGATCAGCAGCGCCCGCCCACGGTACTTGCGGATCACCCCGTCGGCCGCTTTCGCAGCGGTGTCGCCCACGGCGTCCAGCTCGAAGCCCGGCATCGGACGCAGCTCCTCGTCCAGTGGCAGCACCTGCCGGAGAAGCGGGTCGTGCGGGTCGCCATGGCGCATGCGCGCAACGAAGCCGCGCGGCACGCGCAGCGGAAACTTCGCGGCCGCGGCGTCGCTGATTCCAATGCCGGCATGTTCCAGTCCCACCAGCGCGAGCAGTTCACGTGGATCGCGAACGGCGTCACGCCACAGATGCTGCCAGCGCGGTGGCGCGACCACGGGCTGCAGGGTCAGGGGGGCTGCGGGTATCATGCCGGTCCAGTTTTGCTCGCGTCAGGCCACCGTGGGTGGCGCAGCCCGGCATTCTAGCCGCGCGTGGATGTGCCACGTGGGGCCACACCATCATCGATTAGGAGTTTGCAATGGCCACCCTGGGCATGAACGACGTCAAGACCGGGCAGAAGATCCTGGTCAACCGCGAGCCCTGCGTCATCACCGAGACGGAATACGTCAAGCCGGGCAAGGGGCAGGCGTTCACGCGCATCAAGTTCCGCAACATCAAGAACGGCCGCGTCGTCGAAATGACCATGAAGGCGACCGACAACGTGGACGTGGCCGACGTGATCGATACGGACATGCAGTACCTCTACTCGGATGGCGAGTACTGGCACTTCATGAATCCGGAGACATTCGAGCAGGTGCAGTCGGACAAGGGCGGCATGGGCGGCGCGGAGAAGTGGCTCAAGGGCGAAGAGGAGTGCGTGGTCACGCTGTGGAACGGCACGCCGATCATGGTGCAGCCGCCGAACTTCGTTGAGCTGAAGATCACCGAAACCGATCCGGGCGTGCGCGGTGATACCTCGGGCGGCGGTGGCAAGCCGGCCACGCTGGAGACCGGCGCGGTCGTGCGCGTTCCGCTGTTCGTGGGCCAGGATGAGATCGTCAAGGTCGATACGCGTTCGGGCGAGTACGTCAGCCGCGTCAAGTAAAACCGCGTGGCCGCACCGCGGCCGTGCACCGGATGGGCCGCCGCCACCGGCGCGGCGGTGGATTCAAGGTCCTGTCACGCGGGACCGCGACACTGGAGCCCCGGCGCGTGCCGGGGTCAACCGCAGCCCGGCGACGCGGGCATGGAGCGAGCATCGATGACGACCACCTCCGCTGCTCCGCAAACCTGCGATTTCATCATCGAGGCGGGCTGGGTCGTGCCGGTCGTGCCGCATGGCGTGGTGCTCGAGGACCATGCCGTCGCGGTTACCGGCGGTGCGATCGTCGCGCTGCTGCCCACCGCGGAGATGCGCACGCGCTATGTCTCGGCCGAGACGGTGTCGCGCCCGCAGGCGGCGCTGATCCCCGGTTTCGTCAATGCGCATACGCATAATCCGATGACGCTGCTGCGCGGGATTGCCGACGACCTGCCACTCATGGAGTGGCTGCAGAACCATATCTGGCCGGTGGAAGCGGCGGTGATCGGGCCCGAATTCGTCGCCGACGGCGTGACGCTCGCGGTCGCGGAGATGCTGCGTGGTGGCACCACCTGCGCAAACGAGAACTACTTTTTCCCGGACGTGCAGGCAGCGGTGTACAAGCGCCTGGGCTTTCGCGCCCGCGTCGGCCTGCCGGTCATCGATTTCCCGACGGCCTGGGCGAAAACCTCGGACGAGTACTTCGATCGCGCGGTCGAAGTGCATGACCAGTGGCGCGACGACGAGCTGGTTTCCACCGCGTTCGCCCCGCACGCGCCTTACACGGTCAGCGACGCGAACTTCGAGCGCGTACGCATGCTGGCAGACCAGCTCGACGTGCCCGTGCACCTGCACACGCACGAAACCGCGCAGGAGATCGAGGAATCGCTCAAGCAGCACGGCCAGCGACCGCTCGCACGGCTGGACCGGCTTGGCGTCGTCAATGACCGGCTGATCGCCGTGCACATGACCCAGCTCACCGATGCGGAAATCGCGCTGTGCGCCGAACGCGGCGTCAGCGTGGTGCACTGCGCGGAGTCGAACCTCAAACTGGCCTCGGGTTTCTGCCCTGTGTGCAAGCTGCAGCACGCCGGCGTGAACCTTGCGATCGGCACCGACGGCTGCGCGAGCAACAACGACCTGGACATGTTCGGCGAGACCCGCACCGCGGCGCTGCTGGCGAAAGCGGTCGCCGGCAATGCTTCGGCGCTCGATGCCGCCAGCGCGCTGCGCGCGGCGACGCTCGGCGGCGCGCGTGCGCTCGGCTTCGATGCGCGCATCGGGTCGGTCGAAGTCGGCAAGCAGGCCGACCTTGCATGCGTGGACCTGGGTTCGCTTGAAGCGCAGCCGCTGCATCACGTGATTTCGCAGCTGGTGTACGCGACCGGCCGGCACCAGGTGTCCGATGTCTGGATCGCCGGCCGTGCCAAGCTGCGCCAGCGCATGCTGGTCGACATGGACGCCGACGCCATCGTCGCGAACGCGCGCCAGTGGCGCGAGCGCATCCGGTCGGTGCGCGCCTGACAACCCGTTATCTGGCGCAACTCGCGCCAGGGCCACGTGCGGTCGTGCGGCCCGAAGTGGCTGCACGGCGGCGGAGAACTCGCTTGAACACACAGCTGCCCCCGACGCAGGACAACTTCCGTCAGTCGGAACTCGACAAGTTCGCGGCGCTCGCCAGCCGCTGGTGGGACCCGAACGGCCCGCAGAAGCCGCTGCATGCGCTCAATCCCGTGCGGCTGCGTTACGTCGCGGAGCGAATTCCGCTTGCCGGCGCGCGCGTGCTCGACGTGGGCTGCGGTGCCGGCCTGCTGAGCGAAGCGCTGGCCACCGGCGGTGCACAGGTGACCGCACTCGACCTTGCGCCTGAACTGATCCGCGTCGCGAAGCTGCATGCGCTCGAATCCGGCGCGCAGGTCGACTATCGCGTGCAGTCGGTTGAAGACATCGCTGCCGAGTCGCCCGGGCAGTTCGATGCCGTGACCTGCATGGAGATGCTGGAGCACGTACCTGATCCTGCTGCCGTCATCGACGCCTGCGCGCGGCTGCTGAAGCCCGGTGGACGGCTGTTCGTGTCCACGCTCAACCGCACGCCGGCCGCATTCGCACTGGCGATCGTGGGGGCGGAATACATCGCCGGGCTGCTGCCGAAGGGCACCCACCAGTACCGCGACTTCATCCGACCGTCGGAACTCGCCGGCTGGTTCCGCGGCGCCGGTCTGCAGCTCGATGACGTCAGCGGCCTGATGTACGAGCCCTGGCGCAACGGCGCGCGCCTTACCAGCCGCACCGATGTGAACTACCTCGCCTGCGCGGTGCGTCCTGCATGAGCCGCGCCTTCCCGAAAGCGGTGCTGTTCGACCTCGACGGCACGCTGCTGGACAGTGCGCCCGACATGCTGGCGACCGTGAACCTCATGCGCGCAGCGCGCGGGCGTGGGCCGATGCTGCTCGAACAGCTGCGGCCGCACGTTTCCAAGGGGGCGCGTGCGATGACGGCGGCTGCGTTTCCGGACATTGAAGCCTCCGAACGCGAGGGCTGGATTCCCGAATTCCTCGCGACGTACGAACGCGAGCTCGGCCGCCATTGCGCGGTGTTCGACGGTGTCGACGCGATGCTGTCCGCTCTGGAGGCAGCGGGGACCGTGTGGGGCATCGTCACGAACAAGCCCGAGTACCTCGCACGTCCCTTGATGCCGATGCTGGGCTGGCAGGAGCGCTGCGCGGTGCTGATCGGCGGCGACACACTGCCGAAGCGCAAGCCGGATCCGCTGCCGCTGCTGGTGGCAGCAGAGCGGATCGGTATCGCCCCCGCTGATTGCATCTATGTCGGCGACGACGAGCGCGACATCGCGGCCGCGCGTGCCGCACGCATGCGCTCGGTGGTCGCGCTCTGGGGCTATCGGCTCTCAGACGACGACCCCGTGGCGTGGCAGGGCGACGTGATGGTTGAACGGCCCGACTCGCTGTGTGGCGCGGACGTGTGGCCGGCACAGGCATGACCGCACCTGCCGCGGACGCAACGCCCGACGAACGTTCGCTCGCCGATTTCATCGCGAAATGGCGCGCGCGCTGGCCGGAGTGGCAGCTGGCGGAAGTGTTCGTCCCCGCGGCGCAGCGGCCATTGGCGCTTGCCTGGGCGTCGCTGCAGCAGGAACTCCTGGAGGCGGCGTGGGGCGGGGCGGACGCCCGGCCCGGCGAGGCGAAGCTGCTGTGGTGGCAGGAAGAACTCATGGGCTGGTCGCAGGGCCGGCGGCGCCATCCGCTCGGTGTGAGCCTGCAGCGGATGCCCGCGCCATGGGCCGAGCTGGCCCGCGCAGTGCCTGCGCTGGGGCGGAGCCGCGAACGCCCGCTTGATCGAGCCGACGCGTTCGCAGCGGTCGCGCCCGCTGCACATGCGGCGACCAGCATCGAGCGCGCACTGTTCGGCTCGAACGCAGCATCCGATGACAGCCTGATCGCGGCCTGCTGGCTTGCCGCCCGCGCCACGCTCCATGCAGAGGCCGCCGTGCCGCTGGCCGTGCTGGCCCGCACGAGCGCCGAGCAGGCGCCGCTTGTGTGGCGTCGTGAACTGGCCGCCGGGTGGCCTGCATCGACAGGCGCTGCGCGTGTCCGTCGACTGTGGGGCGCGCTCGCCCGCGCGCGCCTGGTGTGCGCCAGTCCCACGGACGTGCCGCCCGCGTGGCGGACCCTCTTCACCGCGTGGCGCGCCGCGCGCAACTGAGCGTTGCAGCTGCGGACAGGTCCCCAGGGCGCGGGCCGCTAGAATGGCTGCCCTGTCCGGCCCGATGTCCCCGACGTGACCACGATTCCAACCCCTTCCCGCCGCCTGCCCGACGTCGCCCACGACGCGGCCGCCATGGCGCGCCCGCTTGATTGGGTTGGCATGTCGAACATCGCCCTGCCGCTGCGTGTGCTCGCTGACGACGGCACGGCGCTGCAGGTGCCGGCGTCGGTCGATGTATCGGTCGACCTCCGCGATGCGAACGCACGCGGCATCCACATGTCGCGCATGTATCTGCAGCTGCAGAACGCATTTGCCGGCGAGAGCCTGACCCCTGCCGGCCTGCGCCGTGTGCTTCAGACGCTAGTCGAAGGACAGGGCGGGCTCGCGGGAAGCGCGCGCATCGTGTTGCGCTACGACCATCTGCTGCTGCGTGCCGCGCTTGCGAGCGCCAACGCCGGATGGAAGCGTTATCCGGTCGAGATCGATGCCACGCTCGAGTCGGGCCACCTGCGCCTGACGCTGGGCTTCGGCGTGGACTATTCCAGTACCTGTCCTGCCTCGGCCGCGCTGTCGCGACAACTCAACGCCGAACGCTTCGCCGAAGACTTCGCCGACGCAAGGCCGCTTGCGGGTGCGGTGGTCGAGTGGCTCGCGTCCGAGCGCGGCCTCGCCGCGACGCCCCATGCCCAGCGCAGCCGCGCCGATGTGCGGGTCGAACTGCGGGCCGCATTCGAGGAACTGCCGCTGACGGCATTGATCGACGTCGTCGAATCCGCACTCGGTACGCCGGTGCAGACGGCCGTGAAGCGCGAGGACGAGCAGGCGTTTGCGCGGCTCAATGCCGAGAACCTGATGTTCTGCGAGGATTCCGCGCGCCGTGTCGCGGCAGCGCTCTCGTCCGATACGCGCGTTGAACGCTTCAACGTGCGCGTGTCGCACTTCGAAAGCCTGCATGCGCATGATGCGGTTGCGCAGGTCTCCGGAGCCGGCCCCATCGCCTGACGGCGACTGCGCTTGCGACGATGGCGGCCCTGCGATGCGTGTCGCGACAGGCGCTGCGTGCGAAGCCTGATCGCATGTGCGGATCTGGATTGCCGGTTGCCTCGCCGGGCGGCACTGCACGCGCGCTCGAGTCG